>CAZTER010000516.1:0-1972 GCA_964612045.1 uncultured Bdellovibrionales bacterium | reverse complement strand
GCCACTCGCCGGTCGCGACGCCGATGCGTTTTTTATTTTTTTCTAAAGTTTGATCTAGCTCTTCCGTCAACGATAACTTAGAGGCTACGGGAGCCAACTCTAATAAAGAGGAGATCAACCCAAACCTAAATCCAGATTGGGCTGCGATTTCACGTACCTCACGGAGGTGCTTTATTGACCGTAGATAATCCCCATCTATAATTGTAAGACGAGCCAAGCGAAAACGGAGCTCTAATCCTGCAAATTTTCCACCCAAAGAATCATATAATCTTAAAGCTCGTTCACACTCTGATTTTCCTGAACCTGAAGATCTAAAAAGTGCTCTGGCAAGAGTTGAATAATATCTGGCAAGCTGCCCAGAGTTATTCTTATTTCGCTCTAAGTAAAACCCCTTCAAAGCATCCCTAACCTGCTTTTCTGTCACCATCCCAGAACGACGCTGAAGATCAATTTCAGCTCTTCTTAAACCTATCTTTGTTACAAGCCGCTTTAATCCAAGATCTTTACTAACGCTTTCTGCACATCTTAAATATGCACATGCTGCCTCATAATCTGGCTCTGCTCCTAATCCAGAATACTCCGCGAGAGAGCACCATATTCTGACGCGATCAGCCATTAGATTACTTCTTTCAAAATAATATCCAGCAGCGCTGAGTAATCCTTTTCCGATTGCGAGAGATTGATTTGGTAATAATGAGTGGTTAAATCCGATTGCGATTGCTCTGGCAGTAAACTCAGCTAATCGAGCCTCCGTTGGAGATGTTAGCTCTGATAACTTACTCGGACTCAACGACCTAAAGGTTGCTATCGCTAGAGGCACATCACCATGATCTAACATCTCAACAAAAGTTGTTAGTATCTGAACTTGAAGATCTAAATCTGTATCTTGCCTATCGAGTAATGGAGCTTTACTCAGCAGCCAACTCCCATAACCAGCATCTAATAGACCATCAACGAGTTCCCAATTCTTAAACAAGGTTGAAAGATCAGTTGGCGTTAATTTATTAGCGCGAGCGATAAAAGTATTCCAATCTTCAAGCTCCGCTTTACGCAATAAGAGAGATAAAGCCTTACTTGGCTTTGAATCTTTGGATTTTTTCTCTCTCTTAGGTATTCCCATCGAACTATCTCAGTTATCCAGAATCGATTATACCTTTTTTAATTTAGCAATAAAGAACCCCTCAATTTCACCATTTGGCACGATACGGAGGGCTTCTTTACAAGACTTATCGATTGATTCCCCTTCCCAACGCTCGACAATAGGAACTCTATTAAGGGTGTTGAGTGGAGCGATCTTATCTATGACACAATCCTTATTTGTCTTAAGAAAGTTAGAAAGTTGTAGTTCATTTTCCTCTGGAGCAAAAGTACAGGTGGAATAGATTAGACGACCGCCTCTCTTTAAAGAACCCCATGCTGTATCTAATAATTTTCGTTGCAAAGCACTGTTCTTAACAACATCTGAGATCTTCCATGACGCAGCTACGCGCTTTCCCTCTGAGCCGATCGTTGCTTCGGCACTACACGGAGCATCGAGTAGGATCGCATCAAAATAATCTTTAAACTCATCAACTTTTAACAGCTCAGCAGCATTTCCACATACAAGCTTAAGATTTATAGCCGAACACTCATCAATTCCTAAATGTTTACAGGTATGCTTAAGCCTCTCAAATCTAATCTTATCAATCTCAAAAGCATGCAACTCTCCGCCTTTGCTCAACCCCGCGGCTATCTGTGATGTCTTACTTCCAGGAGCTGCTGTCATATCAAGGATGCGTTCATTAGATCTCGGGGACAACACCGCAACTGGAACCATACTCGCTAAGCTTTGTAGCCAGATCTTTCCGCTTTTATAAAGCTCAGTTTTTTCTAGCTCATTTTGAGAGCTGTTTGTTAAGATAAACCCCTCTGTTATCCAAGGAACTCTCTTAAATGTAATTCGATTACGACGAAGTTGATCGAGAGCTTCATC
>CAZTER010000515.1:0-1974 GCA_964612045.1 uncultured Bdellovibrionales bacterium | reverse complement strand
ATGTTAGAAATTAGGTCTTTTGCCTATAAATCAAAAACTAGTCGGAGGTCCATTATCCTACTGCAATCAGATACCAAGTCTCTCTGAAGTTCATGATTGGCTATGCAAATAAGACGTTTCACAATCTCTGCACATAACATAATACAATCACTCTCCGAACTCTCTACTTCAACAGATAGTTGAACAGGCTTTTCTTCTCCGCTTAACTTACCTTCTTCCATCACTGTCATTCTTCCATCCAAAGCGATGAAACCATCAGCATCTGGCTTGCTATCTATCGGCTTCTTAGGACGGTCTTTCTTCTTAGTTAAGTACCCTACTACACTCTCATATGAGATTAATTCAGAAGACAGCGCAGATAATAGATTTTTTATCTTAAGTCCATGAATAGGTGGAAGATCACGAAGTGCTTCAAATATTTGAGAAGCTTCGAAATGTTCCGATCCTGAAAGGCTATCTAAACGAGACCTCTCTATCAAAGCAATCTGCTCTAGCGCCTCTGGACTAATAGGAGGATTACAAGAGGCTAAAGCTATCGATGCGAAATCCAACACATTTGGATCTTCAACATTGGCTCTTATCTTTAAAACAAGGGAAGAGGACATATCGTTACTACTACTAAACTAAATCTATTTCATACAGCGTAGCGCTCACACCTACAAACTAAGTGCATAGAGATAATACTATAAATAAGAAAACTAGTTAAAATCTGATATCTATCCTGAATTGCTTAATATTTAAGATACTCTTCTAAAGATCCTCATTAATTTTCATATCAACATATTTGTAGACTAAGTTCTGCAGCCCTATTAAATGGCTCTCTATTTTATTAATGAATCACAAGTATATAGTCTACGCATAACTAGAGAAGGGACATACTAACTACAGCTAGTAAGAAGTCTCTTTCACCATATAAATAGCTAAACCTGAATATGAAGCTTTCAATTCGTCCAGTTTCAGATCCTCAATTATCCGCCGACCTAAGTAATTTAGATTTAATTCGCCTGCCCGCAGTAAAAAAAGAACTATCAGGAGAAAGAGCGCAACTAGTTAGAGCTAGTCTAATTCAGCAGATGTTAGATGTCGTAGGTCATGGGGGAGTAGATCGTAATAACCTACCAACTCCTATCATTCAAAGTGGATTTCAATGTCAAACATGTGCCCTTCTTAACGGCATACAGGCAGTTGCTAGCCATGAAAAAATTACTACTTTGGCTCAGCAGATTGACCAATTACGAGATAGAGCTGTTGGTACTTCTGGAGCTTTCTCGGTCACGACAGGAGAATCCGTTGTATCTCAAGAGACAAGATTCTCCATGGATGCAGTCGCTCAAGTTCTTAAAAGAGATGGCATTATTTCAATCATAAGTTGTAGCGGAACTAACCCAATTCAGGTTATTCGAGAGCTATTCACACCTCTTTCATTCTTAGGAGTAAGTGATGCAAGCTCATGGCATGCATTTGCGGTTGTTCCGCTAAAGGATCCTACTCAACATGCCCTCGCTATAAAGATTGACTCATTAGGAGGAAGACAGACTGTGCTTTCAGCAGAGCAATTCTTAGACTTGATTGTCAGAAGAGAAGTTGAAGACCATCATGCAATATATCGTGTACTAACATAGTAAGAGCATTGGCTATTAGATCAGTAGATAGCTATCCTAAAAATCGATTAATAACTTATTGAATAATACCGATAGAAGTAGAGGATCAAAATCATGATTGAACCTACTTCAGAAATCTTAATGTCTGAACCTCAGTTATCAAGCAAACTGAATAAGAAATTTATACTAGTTTTTATAGCTTCTGTATTTTTTGGAGTTACTGCTTCTTATATAGACCTGCTAGCTACATTTATATGGATACCGATCTCCATGCCTAGTCATGAGATCGGGCATGCGATTGCGTATTGGTTAACTGGTGCGCCTGCCATTCCCTCTGTCTTTATGACTGTAATTCTTGGTGAGCGATCCTTTG
>CAZTER010000514.1:0-1975 GCA_964612045.1 uncultured Bdellovibrionales bacterium | reverse complement strand
TGTCATTTCCAGTTAGATCGATCTTCAGAGCTTTTATCAATGCCCAATTATCTGAAGTAGTGAATGAGGTCTTTGTCGTATTGTCTCTCATCAAAGCACTCACCTGCATATTTTGAATTCTGAATGCAATCTTAAATGGATTTGCAGTATTTCTATTCTCTACTAATTCAAGTGTATTACTTACTATTCGATATCTCCATTCCTCTAACAAATAGATTGCGGACGTTGTTGGGTAATTAGCGCCCCAACCTGGATTGATAATATTTAAATAGTAGTTGTTCGTACCATTTGTTCCTTCTCCTGTAACCTCGAAGAATTTTCCTACTTTTGTTGATGGATTATATAGAAATGCTTTTACACGTTGTGTTGGCTGCGCAAGCCGGTAGCTACGCCAAGAGTTGTAAGCTTGAGTTTGTCCGGAGAAAGTACATCCAGCAATTCCACTGGTATTAGCAAAAAATAGCTGTGTAGCTGTACTACTCGACGACACTGCTGTACATAATGGTAGAACATCCTCTAATTTATTCCTTCTAACAACTAACTGATCAGGAAGAGTTCCGATGCCTTGCTCAATTTCTATTGCAGGAAATGTAGAAACAAGATTTTCTCCACCAACTCGAACATCAACTCCAATTATATCTAGAGAGCCTCTCAAATCTTGGTTTATCTTAGTTCTTGCAATATCTTCACCTAAAACTCGTCGAAGAGGGGAGATCGATGTTAAAACAAGCCAAGTGATTATGACACTTATGGTCATCGAAACAAGAAGCTCCAACAAGGTGAAGGCAGCTTCATCGCAATTGAGAGAAGACCGTATCGACCTCATAAAATTTCTTATTCCTGTAGTTTACAGTAATCTTAATCGCCTTAATATTCGTTGATGTGCAGTATGTATTTGGACTGCAATAAGCTGTTACCACGGAAAACGGTTTTCCATCGATGGTAACTGTCTGAGTAGCTGTGCCTGTTGTTGGCATCGTTGCTGGATCCTGTTGTCTAAGATCGTCCAACACTTTTTGTGCTGCGAAGATAGCTAGCGAGCTATTTTCACTCCGCGTATTCGTCCCAAGATGCACGATGAATGCCTGGGATATAAAGACACTAAATATTGAAAATATAGAGATGGAAACTAACCCTTCAATTAGAGAGAATCCAGCGCTATTCAATCTAGCTCTTGTAGACTTCATTGAACCTGAACTCCTCCACCAAGTGCAATTTGAATAGTCCTAGATTTCTCGCTGTCTCTTACGACAAAAGAGAGATTTGACTCTGCTATCCCTCTCGATGTGTAACAAATGCTCCAATTTGTTGCCGCTAGAGAAGAATGGTTAGGAAGTTTTAATGCTAATGAGCTATCTGTAGTAAAAGTTGCCGCAGAACATGAACTTGCATAGGAGGCGGCTAGCCTAGTAGTAGAGATCGGCGCTACTCGATAGGCCCTAACAGAGATGAGTGCTCTTGCTCGAACCAACTTCAAAAAGGACACTACCTCACTAGCACCCTCATCCGCTGGTTGCCTTAAGCTTTGCATACTAATAATGGCTCCACCCATCAATAAGGCAGCGAGTCCTACGGTAACGATCAACTCTATCACCGTATAGCCAGAATCCTTTCTGTCTCTCATATAAGAGATCCCTTTAGCTTACCTGCTCGATCTCTTCACCCTCTGCGAACTCACCTGTAGGAACAGTTTCATCCATTCCTTCACCTTGAGCGACACACACGCATGTCGGTGTATTGCCATCCGCAAAGGACACTAAGGTCTGTCCCTCAGGACATGTGGAATCACACTCCACAGGCTGTGAATCTTGTGCGTAGGCATTTCCTACAACTGAAAAGATTACAGACAGTATTAATACGCTAAGATACTTAATTCTTTTCATCTGACTCTCCATTGACCAAAGTGAATCTGGTTATTCTAAATAAACTAGCAAATAGCGTTCCTAGTCTTGCTACTTCAAAGCCCCAAGATAGA
>CAZTER010000513.1:0-1979 GCA_964612045.1 uncultured Bdellovibrionales bacterium | reverse complement strand
CTTACCGCGATCCTAATACTTTTAACCTCCGAAGCGTTTGCCCAGAGATATGAAAGTATCGACCCCCGCAATGGATTTGAAATAGAATTAAGAACGATCTCTCAATGTACATGGGGAGATCTAGATCTAATTGCGATGGAACGGTTTG
Organism: uncultured Bdellovibrionales bacterium; assembly: GCA_964612045.1. Classification (GTDB taxonomy): domain Bacteria; phylum Bdellovibrionota_C; class UBA2361; order UBA2361; family UBA2361; genus CAZTER01. Next base: position 1,831 of record CAZTER010000513.1, on the reverse strand, counting down.
AGCATACCAGAAAAGGTGGTGATTCTGATTTCGTGATCTCACTTGAAACCTTCGATGATACCGCACCACTTACAACCTCAATAAGAAGCGACCTAGCTACCTGGTTAAGTGATGGTGGAAATACCTCCGCAAGGAAGGTCTCCTTTTCTAAACCAACTAACTCCGAACCTAAGGTCGGTGGAATATTTATCTGTAAGAGATCTCAGGGAGCAAAGCCTTGCAGAGATCTACAGGTTTATGATTTTAATGAGATTGTTGGACGACATGCCGTTAAAGGAGATCTCTCTGGCAACGTAGTTCGTCGAGATCCAGCTTTATACGCAATTGATAACCTTCCACCTGACAGCGTCTATTACTTCTATCCGATCGTTATATCAGCGGATAAGGTGACGGCATTTACCTCTGCTCTTACCGAGGACCAACTATTGAATATATCAGAGACATTCAATCAGATTGGAGCATCAGACTATTACAACAGTGGAGATGTAGTAAGAAATGTTAAGCTTGTGCGATCAGCTCCGCTAAAAGTTGAAGGAAACAAGATAGTAGTAACTATCCCTCACTCCAACCAAGCAAAATGCTCTGGAGCAACAGATCCATATAACAACTTCAATTAATAGATCTCAGAATTAACGCTTAACGCAACCTAATCCACCAGGAAGTCTCATATCTTTACAGCCGCGCTTACGCTCCTCTTTTGAGCACTTGTTCTCACTTGGACGAAATCCTGGAGGACAATGTTCTGGAACAGCTGGAGGTGGGCGCATATGAGAGTGATGATTCTGCTCTCTACGACGCTCGTCCTCTAATCGGCGACGCTCATCTTCAAGTCTATCGCGCTCACGTTCAAGCCTACGGCGCTCATCCCAATTACGATCTCGCTCTCTATCACGACGATAGTCGTCATAACGGTCACGTCGGTTATCATAGCGATCGTAGTTGTCATAATCATTAGAATGATAGTTATCCCCGATAGGAACACATGCTGAAAAGGATAATACTACTAGGGCAAGGAGAGCTAATTTAACGTTAAGTATCTTCATAATCTGCTGAGTATAATCAGTTGCTATGGAAACGAAAAGGGTTATTGAATTGTGATTTTAGACAGTTTTAGCATCTATCTGGCTGTATTTTATCAATGATTTTAGGGTATTCTTTCCAGCCTGTCTCGTTTTTAACACTTAGTAATGAGAAAAAATCTGTATGGGACGAATATTTGAAAAGAGAAAGGAAAGGATGTTTGCGCGTTGGTCGAAGACCTCTAAGGCCTTCACCAAGATCGGCAAAGAAATCTCAATCGCAGTACGACTAGGTGGCGGAGATCCTGCTGGCAATCCTCGCTTAAGAATGGCGATCCAAACTGCTCGTTCACTAAACATGCCTAAGGATCGAATAGATGCCGCAGTGAAACGAGCAACAAGCAAAGATGAAGCATCACTCGATGAGGTTGTTTATGAGGGATATGGACCTCACGGTGTTGCAATCGTGATAGAGACAGCAACTAATAATCCAACTCGAACCGTTGCAAATGTAAGAACGATCTTAACTCATAACGGAGGAACACTAGGAACCTCAGGATGTCTATCCTTTTTGTTTAATCGACGAGGAGTAGTTGCCATATCTAAACCACCAGGAGATCTTGATGAGTTTGAACTTGAGATGATCGACCATGGCCTTGAAGAGATCTTTGAAACAGAGCAGGGATTACTCCTCTATTCTACATTTGAGAACTTTAGAAATCTTCAAGTAGCTGTAGAAGATCGAAAGATTGAGGTACAGAGTGCCGGATTACAGAGATTTCCAGTAACACAAGTTGATGCTACGCCAGAGG
>CAZTER010000512.1:0-1997 GCA_964612045.1 uncultured Bdellovibrionales bacterium | reverse complement strand
AGATAATTCATCCCAACGACCTTCATAAGCTGAGACCAAAGGGCCTGGCAATCCACCATTCTCATTTATAAACAAAGAGGTATCTTCAACGACAACAGCTCCTTGTCCAAGCTCTCTAAATGCTCTCTCGGCTTTATCCAAAGCTATCTGTTGTGCAACATTCAGGTACTCACCTTTACGCATTAATTCATATTGCAACTTTGTTGGTTGTAGCTCTTGAAGATCAACCTTCTTTGCTTGTAACTCTGCTCCTAGCAAGCGTCCCATTTCATCTGCTTTACCTTGATTGGAGGTAACCAATATTCCTTTAAATCTAGAAGCTAAAGAAAGTTCTGCAGAGAGCGAAGAGCTAGTGGGTGCAAGTGATGAAGTGTGTTGTAGATTCATAAAAGTCGAAATTTAAAGGCAATAGAGAGTACCAGAGTAGTCACGTTACTCAAGTATGACTGTCAGCTTTTTAATCAAAAAAAGCTTTTATTATAGAGAGGTTAGCTTTACTTACTAGAAGCCAATGGATTGTCACTATTAGCCTCTGCCAATCTTTCAGATCTAGGACGAATTCGACATCGCATCTTTGCTAGACCGAACTCTGGCACAAGGTCACTAAGGCGGTGAATAATTTTTGTCTCGGCAGCATCCAACATCAGCAGAGCACTACCAACATCAATTGTAGTCACCCAATCATCAATTAATCCTGATGTCAGATCAATTGAGTTAATTGGACCTGCTCCTTTATTTAACGCGCCGTACTCATCTAAAACTTTCATCGCTGCGATCGCTTTATCCTTAAGAAAGGGAAGCGAAGCTACAACAGCATGTGGAGCAATCGTCGCATCCAACCTAGATGTCACTCGGTCTAAAACCTTATATGTTCTTTTTGGAAGATCGCAAACCTGCGGATCCAATGCATAACATGCAGTTACGCCATAAAGATTATGCGGCAAATACGGACTACATTCATCATAATGTTCCTGCATTCTAATCTCAGCTCTTTCCCAAAGATCTACTCCGGAAGCATCTGTGAACCCTTTAAGATTTAAAAAAGCTAAAGGATAGTAAGAGGTAAAAAGAGGCAATTGAAAAAGGCGTCGATCCCATTGATACCAAACATCCTTATTTACACTACTAGTAGCTTGAGCCTGAGATAAGAATGAGACTAAAACCCCTTCAGAACATGTATCCCAAAAATGTGGTATCTGTTCTCCATTAAAACTAAATCCATGAGAAAGAACAGCACCTCTAGATACATTCTCAGCAGTTGGCATTAATCCCTTAAAATCCAACTCTGATAAAAGAGCTCTAACTCTTGATGCGATCTTATAGTCTTCTCCAAAATAATGAGCGGCTATTAAAGCTCCCATCATAAACAATGCAGTATCTATAGAAGAGAATTCACTTACAGAATTTCTCTCTCCATTCTGCGTAATATAGGGCTTTAACTCTCCAGGATTCCCAAGATCAATGAGATGAGAGATCCATCCTTTGAATCGAATCTGCGGAGAACTCTCAATAGCATGAAGCATCTCATCAATTATAGAAGCGGCTTCTCTACGCGAAAGTTGTCCTGTCTCAACACCGATAATCAATCCACAACAAGCGAATCCTTCTGCTGCGATATTGCAGACCTGTCGGTCTAGGTATGGCCCCTGATCTAAAAGCAATCCACCAATTCGATGATAAGCTAGGAGATTAATTGATTCCTTTCTAATCTCCTCTAATTTTGTATTGAGTAGATGTTTATCATCGATTCCCGAGGAAGCTTCCGCAGATAAAACGCCACTGAAGTGCGCGACTGTTCCACCAAACAACATTCGCAACATGTCTCGTCTAGGAATATTTAGATCAGTGGCGGACTCTCCTTCTGGTGAAAGTTGTGAACTATCTGGACCACTTCTCTGGACTAACGAGCTTTGGAGCATCTCTAACTCTCTCCACTAAATGCTCTGCTTCATCAAGAGGAATAATATGAAGAGACTATAATTTTACTTGGAGACCTG
>CAZTER010000511.1:0-1997 GCA_964612045.1 uncultured Bdellovibrionales bacterium | reverse complement strand
CTGATCATAGGTGGCAATTATGGCATCGCCGCTTATTGATTCATGCCACGCATTAAAATCAACTAGATCAGCACTATGAATCTGTTTTAAAAGTGCCAAAGAGTTAACAGCCAAAGCCTTCTGTAATGAAGCTTTTGATCCTTCTAAATCTCCTTGTGCTGAGAAATCATATGGTCGTCCTGTAAATCCAAATACAACCGGGAGAGAATGTTGAACTGTTAAGAAAGATAGAGACCCTCGAACTTCTAATACAAAATTATCTCCTATCTCCATGTACGAAAGACCTCGATTAAGTTCTGCATATCATCAGGGATAGGAGCTTCAAACTTTAAAACCTCTCCAGTAACAGGATGAGTAAATCCCAACTCTTGAGCATGTAATGCTTGTCTACCAAACTCATCAGAAGCTCTACGTAACTCCCTAGGTAATCCTGAAAAATCACCATATGTCCGATCTCCAATAACAGGAGATCCAATATGAGTTAAATGCACTCTAATCTGGTGAGTTCTTCCGGTTTCTAGTTTTATCCTCAGCAATGATCCATAAACAAAGCGATCCTCTACCTTCCAATTTGTAACAGCGCGCTTTCCGCCCTTTGACAGCACAGACATTTCTAATCTTCTATTAGGATGACGTCCGTACTGAGTATCAATTACTCCACTCTCACTTTTATTCACTACACGATTTCCTCGAGGAGTAGTCCATACTAGCGCTTGATATGTTCTATTAATGGTACGTTCTGCAAATTGTTGGCTTAAAGAGGAATGTACTAGCGGATTTTTTGCTACCACTACAACTCCAGTGGTGTCCATATCAAGACGATGAACTATTCCAGGACGTTTTGAACTCTTATCATCCCAAACTAAACTACCAATTACAGCATTTAGTAATGTATCTTCATCTCTCCCCGCTCCTGGATGCATTGATAACCCTGAAGGTTTATTTATAACCATCAGATGTTGATCTTCGAATAAAATCTCCAATTTGCGGTCGCTCGGCTTTATTTCACCGGCTTTAAACTCCGGAAGAGAAAGCTCAATAAAAACTCCACTATCTACTTTAGCTCCAACTTTTACACAGACCTTTCCATTAACTAATACGACTCCAGATTCAATTAATTTTTGAGCAAAGGAACGAGATGGTGGTGGTGTAATTGTGCTTTTCAGTTGATCACTTATCAACTGATCAAGACGAATTTTATCACCTCCAGAGTAATGAAATGAAATTACATTATCTACCATAACAAATCTTTAGATCCTCTCGAGCAGAACTACAATCAAGAGCAATCTGCTCTTTTAATTCAGAAACTGAATTGAACTTTCTCTCATCACGAATTTTATTAACTAGAGAGATCTTTACAAGCTTACCGTAAATATCCTCCTCAAAATCTAAGATATGGAGCTCAACTTTAACAGAATCACCATCAAAGGTTGGACGCATTCCTATATTAACAACCCCTTGAAGACTGCGATTGGCAATCTCAACGCATACAGAATAAACTCCATTTGGCGGAAGCAAGGCATCCCTAGTATGAAGATTAGCGGTTGGAAATCCTAACCCCTTCCCTCTTCCATCTCCCCTAACAACCCTTCCAAGAACCGAATATTCCCTACCTAGCAAATGAGTTGCCAGACTTAACTCTCCGCCAGTAATTAACTGAGATAATGTACGAGATCTTATGCGTTGAGGTCCGTCAGCAAGTTCTTCTGCAACTTCTACATGACTCCCGTGAGATTTAAATATCTCAACTAATCTTTCTACTGTGCCCTCTCTTCCACGACCGATGGCACTATCTGGGCCTAGAACTACACCACGAACCTGACAATTAGAAAAAACATATTGGTCTAAAAATTGTTCTGCTGTGAGCAAAGACAACTCTCTATGGAAACGAAGTAGAACTAATGCTGCGACTGACAATTTATCAAGTTGAGTAACTTTTTCACGCAAAGCGATCATCTGTGGCACTTTATCAACTCTACCAAGAGCCACACTAGGAT
>CAZTER010000510.1:0-1999 GCA_964612045.1 uncultured Bdellovibrionales bacterium | reverse complement strand
TTAAACCTATCTGTACAGCATCGTAAGGACCTGGAAGTTTATTTCCGAAGACTAAGGTTCCAAAAAGATCAAAAGCTACGGCAGTAATCGCCATATTTTATATCCTAAGATAAGTATTAAATACTGCCGTATTTTATAACTACTCTTAATCTTAGTATAGGATTTTTACTCGATAGAGCTCTTTTTAAAAATGCACAGCTTAAAGTACTATTGAGCTTAATTGCTAGCATCGAAACTCTCTAGCGAGCGTATTATTACCCTGCAATATCTCTGATATTCCTTACTTTTTACCTGTGGAATGTTACCAATTGTGATCTCATCCTTGCCAAAGGATAGGGTTATTTTGCCTGAACTTTCTCGATTGAAACTAATACCTGGCCATTCTTTGTGGGATATTCGTTCGTCGCTTAAATGAGCAAGAACCCTGTCAGTTAGCTCAGCTAGGGCATCTCTCTTTTTAAACTTTGATAATTGATCCACTAGTACCTCTGTATGGGTTGGGAATGCTAGCTCTTGTGGTGAAAACAGAATTACTCTTTCTAGTGTTTCACTATTTGGTACAAAATCACTTAAATTATCTTCATAGATCGGTGCTGTAGATCCAAAGATAATTAATCTTTCACCATTTGATACACTGTTAACTGCTACCAATGAGACGCTTTCCCTATCTGATATGTGGATATCAGCTTCTTCTCCTATCTCTCGAAGCATCGCATCTCTCCAATCTTCATACTCTATATATCCACCAGGAAGAGCTAGCTCTCCAAGTTTCGGTTGAATGCCTCTTCGAACAGCGATAATTCCATATTTTAAAACTCCATCTTCAGGATCTATTCCAATTATAGGGATAACGCCGACGGCTGCAGGAATAGGGTTGTGGTATACCTTTGGTGCTGTAAAGGAAGCGCTTGATAGGTCGGTAGCTTGCTCTTGTAATGTTTGATTTAGCATTTAACTTCTCCTGTAACGCCAATCTATCTCTCATTGAATTCTTAGGCGAGGAGAGGAGTAGGGATGTAGAGTCAGAAAGAGATTTAGGATGTCCCACCTACGCGACAGAGGGATCTCCACAATTCGCCTGTTTTCAAAAACTTTCTAGATATGCGTTCGATTGATTGTGGTTCTGCTAGTAGATCTAGCCAAGAGGAGTGAATGCACCTAATGATTAATTCTGCGCTCTTTTTTGAACATCTAGGGCCAAGGAATAGGATATTATCTCCTATACAATCACCGAGACTTTTAAATCGGGCAGATCTGTCTTTTCTAAAGATGTATTGAGAATATGGGAATGATAAAATTGTAGCGCCATCAACCTTCCCCTTATTATTTACAATCTCAATTAAACTTGCAGAGCTATGCAGAAATTTACGAGACTGCGTATCTGATAAATATCTGTATCCAATAGCTGGATATCCTAAGGAATCTCCCGCGATATAAAATTGCTTTTGCTTTGATCGACTGGCACCCTTCCAATCAACAAACTCAAATGTAGTATAGGGTAGTAATGCTACAGCCTTAAACCCTGCACGCTTTAGCGAGCTAAGATGTTTAATTGCGGCACCCCATGAGAGAGTTAGAAGTTCAATCTTCTTAGATTTTAATGAAAAGTCGATCATCGCAGAGGTGCTTGGAAATGTTGTGTCGATTTCAAGTGCTGGAAAGACCTCCTGCATCTTTAGGAGTAAAGTTATTGCGCCGCTTGCGCCTGGAAATATACTCGCACGAGCTTTGATCGATGTCGTTATTTTGTCCTTTAAAACTGAGCGATATCGATCTGGTGAAGATGGAATATTATCTAATAAAAGCTGCTTAATTTCTTTAATTGCTGGGAGATATTTCTTCCCTGAGTATAGCCCAAATATCTGTGCTCTTTCCTCAATTCCAAAGCGCTCAAGCAGTTTTCGTGATTTTAATGTAGAGGAGGCATCTTGTATGAATGTTGTGGTAAACCAGTTAGGTTGAGTGCTCGGAGGGTTATTCTGCGCTATCTTTTTAGAAC
>CAZTER010000509.1:0-2018 GCA_964612045.1 uncultured Bdellovibrionales bacterium | reverse complement strand
AGATCGATCCTGCTCTTACAAAAAGTGGTCAAACTGAAGCAAAAGCTACAGGATGGGAAGATAAAATAGATTTCATCACGAGTTCTTGTGAAGACTTCGCTAAGGACAACCACTTAAAGGAAGTAGTTCTTCTTGATCCACCAAGAACTGGCGCTGCAAAGGTTGTTGAATCTCTTAAACCAGAAGATGTTCCGTTAATTGTGTACGTTAGCTGCTCGCTCCCTACATTAACGAACGATCTTAAAACTCTTGTAAAAAATGGGTTTACACTACGACAGGTATATTTCGTCGACATGTTTCCACAAACTCATCATGTGGAGACGATCTCTGTTCTAGAAGCAGAGCTACACTAGAAGTATATTTAGTATAGAAGCATATCTCTCTGATAAGTATAAGAAAGATCAGGACTAAAACCTCTGTCTTACTTTGAATCAAAAACTACCTCCCCCATCCACTCACTATCCGGTGGCTCGGAGATGAAGCGTCGACTCAATTCCATATATAAGCCAGCAGCAACTTTTAATCTTGCTTCACTTACTCCGACCTTCTCAAACTCCTGAAGAGCTCCAGCAAAATCTCTTCGTCGGAATATCTCTACTGCCCTTTCAAAATCATTACATATAGCTCTAGATGGTGGCGCTTCCCAAACCGCATACAAATTTACACCTTCTCGCTTACCAGCAGCTCGGACTGATCCTATGAATAAAAGTGGTATTATATTCCCTAACTCTTTCTTACAACTCTCGGTAATTAAAACTGATGTACCAAAATATTTGTTCAACCCCTCAACTCGCGAGGCCAAATTCACGGAATCTCCAATGGCTGTATAATCGAACCTTCTCGAGGAACCAAGATTGCCCACCACCATCGGGCCTGTATTAACGCCAACTCTAGTATGAAGCGGTGGAAACTTACCTGACGAATTAAACTTCTCGACTCCTCGTTGAATTGCCAAAGCTGTTTTTACAGCTAACTCGGCATGATTCTGAACCTTAATCGGAGCTCCCCAAAGGCAAAATGCAGCATCGCCGATAAATTTAATAAGGGTGCCATTGTTATGAAAAACAACATCCATAACATCGCTAAAGTAAGCATTTAACATCTCTGCTACTCGCTCTGCCGGCATATCTTCAGTAATAGATGTAAAACCAGCAATGTCAGTAAAGAGAGCTGTCGCCCATAATTTCTCTCCACCTAGAGTTGTGATCCCCCCACTCTCGCCTAATTGCTTTGCCATCTCTGGAGAGAGATAAAACTCGAATGCGCTCCTCATCCGTTGCTCTGTTCTTTTTACCCTAACATAAGAGATTAAAGTTGCGCCGAGGTACCAAATTGGGAGAGCAACACCGATTGGAATAACTCCGCTAAGAAAATATCCAGATAAAAAAGATATATATGAGATTGCAAACCAACCAATAACAGAGACTCCAAGGACAACTCCACCCCACACTGGATTTAGCAAACCTATAACAGTTGCTAATACAAAAAGGATAATTCCAGATCGTAAAAGCTCCATGGTTGAAGATGGTCGTGACAACCAATTATTAGATCGCAAGTTGGCTGAGGCTGTTGCGTGAACTTCGACTCCAAAGATCCCACCTCCACCATAAGGAGTTTGAAAGACATCTTTCTGAGCTGGACCAGTGTCGGAGCGCATCAATAATCCAACATAAACAGTCCTTCCCTCAACTAAACTCTTTGAAATGGGACGATCTCTATCTAATACCTGATAATAAGAAACGACTGGGATAGTGCGCGCTGGTCCGTAGTACCAGATCATATCTTGCTCTCGTGGTAACCGAGAAAGATCACTTATATCAACTCCTGCACCAGCCTCTGCTAAAGTTGGAACATTCATTGTTTGCTCAGTACGCGCCGTCATAAACCTACGAATAATTCCACCATCATCAGGAAGAGAAACTAATCCGATACCGGCAGCCGCTTTGCGAAACGGTGCATATGGCTCTAAAAGTTCCTCTATAAAGAAACTTCCGCCTCCACCAGAAACCTGTCTAGTT
>CAZTER010000508.1:0-2025 GCA_964612045.1 uncultured Bdellovibrionales bacterium | reverse complement strand
TTGGAGACTTCACCACCAAGTCTGGCAGAAAAACTCCCTACTTTATTAATACCGGTCGTTTTAATACAGGAGAGAAGATCTCTCGACTTGGTGAATTCTATGCTGAACATCTCGTCACTCTTGGATTAGACAAACAAGCAAATATTATTTTTGGTCCAGCATATAAAGGAATCCCTCTTTGCGTCTCTACCGCGGCTAGCCTCTCTACAAAATTCAGATCTAATATCGGCTTCACCTTTGATCGGAAAGAGGTAAAGGAGCATGGTGATGGTGGTAGATTTGTAGGATCTCCCCTTAATAACTCTAGTAAGGTTATCCTTGTCGAAGATGTGATTACTGCCGGCACAACGATGCGCGAAATTGTTCCCTTATTAAGAGGAATTCCAGGACTAGAGCTTCTTGGTGCTGTAATAGCAGTAGATCGATCAGAGCGTGGAACAGAAAAGTTATCAGCGGTACAGGAAGTGCAACAGAATTTGAATCTCCCTGTTTATCCGATCATAACTATTCATGATATTGTTGCATACCTAAACTCAAAGCGACCAAGTTGGTTCTCTGCTGACTTAGACTCTCGCATTCAGGGATATATCGCGGAGTATGGCGCATGAGGCTACTTCTAGGTTTCCTACTGCTTTTATCTCCACTTATCGCCTCTGCTGAAAATACAGACTTAGAGAAGCAATCTTTTGAAATATACGGCGAGATTATGAGTCCTTACTGCCCAGGAAGGCTCTTACGGGATTGTCCAAGTGGCAAAGCTACTGAACTAAAAGAAAGGATCTACAAAGATCTAGAAAATGGAGTAGAAAAAGAAGCCATTGTTTCAGCTCTTGTTAAGAACTATGGCTCATCGATTATAGCGACTCCCCCTACTTCAGGGTTTAGTTCTCTAGTTTGGATCGCGCCAGCGATATTTGTCTTAGCAGGCCTTGGAATTATCTCTTTCTTTGTTTCCAGATCGATCGGAGGAGACAAACTCAAGAAAACTAAAGTAGCGCCAAAGCCAGACTTAACCAAAAATGGCGCTACAAATAAAGAGATAGATGACGAGATAGAAAAACTTATTCAATCTTAGCTAATACGTTTCATCTCACTAACAAGAACTGGCAGACCTTTAAATTCAGGATATTTATCGCGGAGCGCTTCTGCCAATTTTTGCGACTTCTTAGACATTCCAGGAATCGTAATTACAAGCCTCTCTGTACCACTTCTTCCGCCTAGAGAAACCTCCAAGTTATGACCAGATTTTGCAAGCTCTTCTCGTAGCTCATCAACATGAGCTTGGTAGTCGAATGCGACAACGTCTCTTATTGCACCTTCAAAAACTATTGCTACCCCTTCAAAGATAGCGCAGCTGGTTTTAATATCTTCAGGGATAATATCGCTATTTATACGAATGGTTAACTTCCCATCTTTCTTTACAATACCACTACCTATCCCTTCTCTTGGCACTCCTAGTTCAACTAAACGAGCCACAAACTGATCTCTAATTTTTGAGACCTCACTTCCACTTAAAACTGGCTGTTCAACTTTTGGTAATATAGCAACAGCAGCAGTTACAGATCTTTCTAACGATTGCCTTGGCATAACTCGCATCTCCAATGAATTACTTCGTAAGGAATATGCCAATAAGCCATTGTTAACCAAATTTAGCGTTATTTTGTATGAAAAATCCCGCTTTTATTAAACGTTTTGCCGTAAAATTAGCTTAGGATCAGAGCTTTTGATACCCTCTCTCCTGTTTGAAAGCGGTAGATAATTTAAAAATGCAAGCAATCCAAGAAGCTTCAACTATCAGACAGACTAAGCCAGGCGCAGCAGTAGAGCCGGCTACACTATCTTTTAAATCAGAAGAGGATCTAAGACAGATAAAATTAATCCAACTTGCTAAGCAAGTTGGATTATCAGAAGAAGCAACAAGATATCTATTATTAGATAAAGAACGAGCGCTTCCTCATATAGTAAAGCAGTATGAATATAAATCACTCTCTGAATTAACAGCTTTAATTTACCTTTGTTCCTGCG
>CAZTER010000507.1:0-2036 GCA_964612045.1 uncultured Bdellovibrionales bacterium | reverse complement strand
AGTTATTAAAAAATCTCCTCCCTCTCTTTTTGCAAGAAATCCGAACTCCCTAGAGTCTCCAGGATTATAATTTGGAAAAAGAGATAGATCTGAAAGTGAGCTAAGTTGCTCTAGAAAGGCCGTAACTTCTCTGGTTTTAAATTGTTCTGGTGTCACCTTAGTAAGCAGACTACGAAAGTGATTTTGAGAACGCCTCTGCTCTATATAGGATACTAATTTTTCAGGTAAGTCAGATCGATTTACTGATATTACACTCCGTTCTCGTGTAACAATAAATGTTCTCATCTGATCGCGAGGCACTCCCCTATGGTCAATATTAGCAACGACAAGATCTCCTTTATTAGCTAATAAACTTTTATAGGCTGATTCAATTACCTTATCTCCAGGAAGCTCAATCTCATGCTTAAAGCCTACCAGAAAGGTCTTTGGAGAGGATCTTTTAACCTGACTGATTAGTTTCGGTAATTTGTGAAGATGTAGAGATAGCTCCTCTTGGTCAGAGCGTATCTTTCCGTTGGTTGCTACTGGAGCATAATCATTTGCTGCCATGGCTAAAACAGCTACATCAGGTTGATCTTGTAACGCAGCTAATAGTTTTTGCTGGTACTCAGCAAAGGTTCTGCAACTGTCAAAAGAAACTGATTTTAATAAGCCAACGGCATCAGGGGCCTCTTGTATTAGTCGTTCTAACTCTTGATCAACATCTCGTTGAGAATTCACAGTAAGTGTTGATGAAAAAGGTTTATAGCTAGATGCCCCTCCTAAATAACGTAGCGTATGGCCATGTCTCAAGAAACTTTCTGCGATAAGGGAACCAGTTTTACCATGTGAGAGGTTAGCGATAACACGAATCTCATCAATTGGAGTTACTGTACCACCTGAGGATACAAGTACCTTCAGAGGAGTATTTACCTGTTTCGGAGCATCTTCAAAGGTATGCATATAACCTCTAGTGCAATTTAGTGCTTACTAGAGCTTAAATGCCGATTATTACTATTTTTCAATCATATAGTTATATTTGCCTATTTATTATAAATTTTCTCCTGATATTATTGTTTTTATGGGAATTATACTTGATAAATTTGACCGAAACTTACTCTATCAGTTAGATGGGAACGCAAGACTCTCTACTAGCGAGCTTGCAAGAACGCTAAAACAGGGGCGAGATCGGGTAGAATATAGATTAACTCGTCTCAAAGAGCTCGGCATACTTAAAGGATGTACCGTAACAATTAATCCCTATAGGTTAGGATTAACTCTTTATAAAACCTATCTTAAACTATCTCAGAAACACACTGCTTTCGAAAAAATTATTAAATACCTAACAGACCATCCTAGGGTTTATTGGATCGCTGACTGCGATGGTCGATGGGATCTAATATTTTCTACATTTGCCAGATCTCCCTTTGAATTTCATGCAATTCAGCATGAAATCTTAGACCGCTTTAGCGATCTAATTATCTCTTCTAATGTATTTACCCTGGTTAATGTTTGGGTAAATCGTCTTGGTTATTTAGTTGGAGAAGGAGCACCTTCTTTTGTTATTGGAGGAGAACCAAGTGAACAGATTATTGATCCGATTGAATGGAAGATCTTAAGGCTCCTCTCTAAAGACGCTAGAATGCCGATTAGTGAGATCGCAAGACAGGTGAAAACAACAGAGATGGTTGTTCGCTACAGACTAGAAGGACTAGAGAAGAGTGGCTTAATCCTTGGATATCGCGCTTCAGTTAATCTTGAAAAACTAGGAATGATGTTCTTTAAGGCACAGATCTACCTAAAAGAGCTTAATAAACAAGAACTCAAGGTCTTTAGAAAATACTGTCAGAACCACCCTAATATTACCTTTTTTATAGAGCAGATCGGAGAATGCGATATAGAGATTGAACTTGAGGTCGATAGTTACCAGACATATACAGAGGTAATAAATGAGATTAGAAAGCGATTTAGCCGACTTATAAGAAACATAGAGACCGTCTTAATTAATGATGCTTTCTTTAAATGGGTTCCACTGGAGTTCGCCTCACAGGAATAGA
>CAZTER010000506.1:0-2040 GCA_964612045.1 uncultured Bdellovibrionales bacterium | reverse complement strand
AATCTGAGGACATCCAATTAAAACACAAAAATCAGCTAAATAATCAGCCGGATCTCCTGGTATCAATCCTTGTACCGTAGTCCGTGTAGCTTGCCTTGAAGAGAGAATACAATAATCAAGTTCATCATTCTTAGCTTCAATTGCAAAGCTACTTAGACTTATATCAGTTGAAGAAGCTTGTGCGATGAAGGAACCAGAAATACGAGAATTCATTACATGTGCGCAGGTAAGGAAAAAATTAGCGGAGATAAAAGCTCCAGTACCATAAGTAACATCTGAATCTTTTCCTCTCCCTCGAATCGCATATACCGAGTCAAAAGCCCTTAGGGCTGGAGAAAACTCAGGATATGTAACAGCAAGCTCTTGAAGAGTTAGATATGAGTTAAGATCGTACCTTCTTCCACTAGGGAGAAGAGCCTCATCTCCGATCTCTATCTCTCCCAATTTGTTCTGCAATGATGTTAAAGAACTGCTCATTTCTTTGCGTAAATTAAATACTTACAAAGGTATTATTTTAACTATCAGAGGTTATTCAGCATTTACTAGATAAGTAGCCTAAAAAATCCTTTTTCTAGCTAACTAGTTGAATAGGTCAAAAAATTTAATTCCCTAAATAGCAAAACTGATCCTGAACAAAACAGAATAAGGAATGAAATCTTTAAAGATTTAAAATAGTGACAATTTTGGTCACTATGACATTTTTTCTCACCCAATTTTGCCGAATAGGTGCCAAAAATCGCTCATAACCTATTAAAATCACGATATCTCGAGAAATTATATTAAGTTTTTTCGCGTGGCATACGATTTGCTCTCCTAGAGGGTGTGGGACGGTTTGTTTCCGAGCACTAACCGATTGGTTGGGAGGAGCTCTGTTCAGATCGATAACCTGGAAAAGGTCCAGGTCTCAGAACCAGACTGTTGTATTCATCTTTTGGAGATACGGTTTATGAAAAAGAATCAGAAGGGTTTTACGCTTATTGAGCTCCTCGTTGTTATCGCAATTATCGGTATTCTTGCCGCAATCGCGATTCCACAGTTCAAAGAGTATCGTAAGAGAGCATTCGACTCAGGCGCACGTTCAGATCTTCGTAACGCTGCAGTTGCTGAAGAAGCATACTTCGTAGACGCAGATACCTATAGAAGCTGCGCTACTTCAACATGCTTAGAAGGTGGAGCAAAAGCACTTCCTGGTCTTAAGGCATTATCCGATGGCGTAACTCTAACAATGACTGGTACTACAACTGGATTTACAGGTTCAGCAAATAGCACCAAGGGTTCTGGAGCTACCTACAGCTGGAACAGCCAAGATGGTGGAATGCAATAAGACTAGTTACATAGTCTAAGCAGAAAGAGCTGGATGGTTAACCATCCAGCTCTTTTTTTTAGAGATAGCTAATCGCAGTAGTACAAAAATATCAGCAGAGACGAAATCAATCGTTCCGCATATAATCCTAAAATGTTTCGGCAAGTTGATGAAAGAATACTAAATATATCTGCTACCATACTGCTGTTAGTAGTCTTTGTATTAAATGCACAGCCAAGTGCCTACTGGAGAGATAGCGCTGAACTAATTCTATCTTCAGCATATCTAGATATACCTCATCCTGCTGGCTTCCCATTATATAACTTACTGGGAAATATCTTCTCTCTTATACCTATTGGTCCAATAGCTCTCAGGATCAATATCATGAGTTCAGTAGCGACAGCGTGTCTTCTTCCACTCTCGTACTTAATAGTAAGAGAGATACTTCCTTCTTCTAAGAAGAATCCGATCCTAACTATATCAATTATTGGATCTGGGATACTTACCTGCTTGCCTATTGTCCGACAAAGCGGAACAGCTGAAGTCTATGCTTTAAACTGTACATTAATACTTACCCTTCTTTTTATTGGCCTAAGATATATAAACTCTAACGACATAAGATATGGATTGGCAGCTACATTTTTAGGAGCACTAACTCTAACTAATCACCTGGCATCTATATTTGTAATTATACCTTGTGCAGTGCTTTTATATCTCTATAGACCGATTAAACAGAG
>CAZTER010000505.1:0-2045 GCA_964612045.1 uncultured Bdellovibrionales bacterium | reverse complement strand
CCTACCTGCAATTGAAATAGAGAGAAAAATCCGTGGATTCTCGCCATCTCCAGGGGCCTATACATTAATAAACAAAGCGAGACTTAAGATCTTAAAAGCGAGAGCTAAGATCCGCCCTACCCCAAACAAGAACCCTGGAGAGATCTTTATCCTTGATGATAAGACACTAGAAATAGTTACGGCCTCTGGGACTCTATCTCCGCTAGAGGTTCAACTTGAGGGAAGAACAAAGATGACGATCGCTGAATTTATTCGGGGAAACCAGATTCATTCAGACCTAAAATTAGGATAGCCCTTTTTCTCAGCTTTAAAGCTATGTTCCTGGCCCTCGATAATCCGTTTTAAATTATCTCGATGGCGATAAACTATAAATAACGAGACTAGTGCCAAAACTACGACTTCTTCAGAGCTACTACCACAAAAAGAAGCAACAATTGGAATTGCCAGCACTGACACACATGAGGCGAGAGAAACTATTCGTGAAGCAAAAAATATTCCGAGAAATATAACGAGACCGATAGCGGCAGTTAATGGAACGCAAGTAATCACAACTCCAAGAAGTGTAGCAACCCCTTTCCCGCCACGACCGAAGATCGGCAAAGATATACAATGACCAAAAACTGCAGCAACACCACACAAGAGTGCAGCTAACTCAGTACCGACAACAATATTTCCAAGAAGAACTGCACAACTTCCCTTCAGAAGATCGAAGAGTAGCGTAGCGAGGCCAGCCTTTCTTCCTAAAACTCTAGTAACATTAGTAGCTCCGATGTTACCACTGCCATGGCTTCTAATATCGATTCCACTAACTTTTGAGATAAAAACGCCGAATGGAATAGACCCAATCAGGTAGGAGATAATTAAAGAGGCAATAACTAGAACCATTAAATCTAACTCTTTTTATCAGTTATTGAGGCTCGAAGTTTAGTAATAGCCTCTTTTCTATCCTTACTACCAAAAACAGATGTTCCAGCAACAAAAGCAGAGGCTCCAGCTTCATAGCATAAAGGAGCTGTCTCTGAAGTTATTCCGCCATCAACTTCTATTATGGTTGATAGATTACCACTTTTTATCCAACCATGAATCTCTCTGATTTTGCTCAAGGTCGTAGGAATAAACTTTTGTCCACCCCATCCAGGATTTACTGTCATCACTAAAACAAGATCTGCAAGCTCAATGACATCTCTAATAGCAGCAGCAGTGGTTCCTGGATTAATCGCTACACCAGCCTTCACTCCAGTAGATCTAATATATCCTAGTAATCTATGGAGGTGCTTCGTAGCTTCCTGATGTACTGTAATAAGATCTGCTCCTGCTGAGACGAATGAATCAATATGCTTCTCCGGGGAGTCAATCATAAGATGAACATCCCGAAAAATTTTGGGAGAAACAGATCGGCAACACTCAACAATATTAGCCCCAAAAGTAATAGGAGGAACAAACGATCCATCCATCACATCTAGGTGAAGCCAATCTGCGCCACCATCTACAGCAGAGACTATCTCCTCCTTAAAACTTCCGAAGGAAGCAGCAAGAAGAGAAGGAGCAATTATCGCCATCTAAATCCTTATGCAGCCTCGAGAGCATCGGGAGCAAAGTAAGATAAAGTTCCGCTATCCCAAAGTACTCCAACCATGGCTCCTTTTTCACGAGCCTCTAGAGACAATCCTGAATTCTCCAACTCAAATCTAATCTCTTTAACTGTTCCTACTGAACCAATCTTTGAAACTCTCTTTACGCGATCATTCTCTTTAAATTTGCAGCTTGCAGAACCATTTAAAGTCTCACCCATAAAATCTCCTCTCTAAACCTTTTGTATAATTGTCGCTGACTTATAGCGATATTTCAACTTGTGAGTTATCCCCTATTATTACTCTGATGCTCTATACCAACTAAAAGCCTCGTCTGGTAGGCGCCCTTTTCAAGAGGCTTTTCAGACTGAATTGCCAATTGTTACGCGTACTCATCCGAACGCTTACTTCGGCAAGGCAATCAAGCACTAACCATCTGAAATTAAAGGAGACTGGTAATTTTGTCGACCTTTA
>CAZTER010000504.1:0-2057 GCA_964612045.1 uncultured Bdellovibrionales bacterium | reverse complement strand
TAAAGAGACTGTAGTCAGAAATTCTTTCCATAGATTAAAAGAATTGGGATTAATCTTAGGAAGATATCCCTTTATAGATTCAATCCGACTCGGATATTCTGATTTTGCATTTTACTTCTCCCTGACTCCTCAAAAAAAGGATCGAACAGAAGATCTAGTTAACGCTTTAATTAAAAGCTCTTCAATCTCTTGGATAGGACTACTTGGTGGCTCCTTCCAGTATAGCCTTTCGATATTAGCAGAGAATGCCGATCAAGCATGGAAAGAACTATCAGAGATCTCGAAACGCCACGGCATGATCTTCTCTCAACGTCGCCTTCTAATTCGTAGAAAATTTGTAGCTTTTCCTAGAAAATACTTAGCAAATAAACGGTTCTCACATCCAGAATTTGGCTATGGATATTCAGAATTAGACACAAAGATAGATCAGTTAGATCATCTTATTCTTAAACAACTGAGCAAGAAACCGGATCAATCATTAAGAGATATTTCAGAAATTCTACAGCAACCGCTAACAACACTCTCTCGCAGAGTAAACAGATTACAACAAAGTGGTGTAATTAAAGGCTATATCTACCGATTAGATCTCTCTTCGTTAGGATTTTGCACATTCCGGATACTTTTAAGAACTCGCTCGCTAAGCGATTCTCTCTCAAATAAAATCGAGAGTTTCTGTCGGAATCATCCACATGTCTTGAGATATATGGAGATGTTTGGAGAGTGGGATTACGAGATAGAGGTCGAAGTTCCGAACAGCAAATTTATCCTCACGATAACAGAACAGATTCAATCTGAATTCATGGGAGAGATTGAAGGGATCGACCTCCTCCAGGTTTTCGAGCATTTGAAGTTTGTGGGCTATCCATTCGAATCTCCAATAAGGAGATAGACTAATTAACTACTTCCACTTTCTCTTTGGATGCAGCCACAAATTCCCTATAAACAGCAGTCAATCTTAGAAAAGCATCATAAAAATGATCCCATGCCCTAGGCTTAGCATCTATCATGTCCTCTGTTGTCTGATAAAAAGCCCAATCTATTGCAAGCAAATCTACTCTGTCTTCCTTAGTAAAGTGCGCCAATTCAGCTAATTCTACCTCTGACCTAACTATGGAGCAGAGAGAATCTGTTAGACGCACTAGTGGCAAAAATCGATCCGCCCAGGCCAAAAACTGACCGTGGGCAGGATCTTTTACATATGATTGGTGCATCTGCTCAATTTTAGCTCCGACAACACTTAGTCTCTCCGAAAGAAAAGCCAATCGAGTTAGCGGTTTTCGATCATAGTTCTCCCAGAAAGTTAGGTCCGGAGCTGTCAAGTCTCCCAACTTAGAGACCTGCTCTAAGTTGGTACATAATTCTTTAAAGGAAGAAGCTAGGGATTGAGAGCAGAAATGCATCATCATACTATTCCTCCTTCACTCCAATAGCTTCAACTGGACACGCTGAGATTGCTTCTTTACAAAGATCCCACTCAGCTTCACTTTGAGGTTGTTTGACAACTAAACTAAATGGCTCATCCTTTGACTGGGCGAAGAAAGCCTCTGCAATTTCGCGACAAGAATTACAATCAATACACTCTTCATCTACAAATAACGGACCTGGCAAACTACCAGTTACTATCCTTGTTGGATCAGCCATAAATACCTCCATAAAAGTGCAGGATTTTTATAGCTCTTTAAATCTTTCGCCAAATTACGATGAAAGTGTTCCAATTTGTAAGATAGATCTGGAACGGCTTATCACTCACCTTGCTTGAAACACATAAGGCAGGGACGACAAATCCCTGCCTTATTATACTTCTATATCTCGATTGCTATTAATCTCTCTGCGTTGCGAGATATTTACCAAATGCTGCCCAAGAGTGGTTATCACTTAGTACTGTTGGTGCCTGGTCTATTGGAAGCACTCGTACTCGAATCTTTGCTCCAACAGGATCAGTTGAAGAACGTTGCTCAAGCTCACGAACTTCGCTCTCTGACATTACAAATGGAACTACTAGCACATCATTTTTTACATTATGAGTCCCAGTATTTTCAAAGACGCTTCCGATATTT
>CAZTER010000503.1:0-2064 GCA_964612045.1 uncultured Bdellovibrionales bacterium | reverse complement strand
GCTAGATGAAGAGAAATTATGCCTTGAGCTATTGTTTGCGCTGCATCGACTGAGCGTGAATCTGCTCTACGAGAGCGGAATTCTAGGTATTTTTGAGAGGAAGACAACTCGCTTATCGCAGCGCTTAAGCGCGGCTCGAAAGCCTCCCCTTCCTCTACTAAGACAGCCTTACCCTGATCAACAAGGGTCATAGCATTATTCTTTTGATGCCCTCCCTGTGCAAACGGATAAGGAACTAAAATTGCAGGCCGATTAACAACTGACAACTCCATGATAGTCCCAGCACCAGCTCGACTTATAACTAAATCACTCCAGGCAAGCGCTTGATCTATCTGATCTATAAATGTGACTACACGAGCAGTAATTCCTGCAGACTTATAAGCAGTAACTAACTGATCAAGATTTTCCTCCCGACACTGATGCCAAACTTCTAGGGAGAGATCCTTTAGTAGTGGAGCTATTTTTACCATTGCAAGATCTAACGCTCGAGCACCCAATGACCCGCCAATGATAAGGAGATTTTTGGGAACCTCTCCATTAACTGCTGATTCTCCTATATCTCTCAACTCTCTCCTGACAGGATGTCCAGTGTAAAGAACTCGAGATTCACTACCAATCTCAGCACCTTTAAAAGCGATTGAGATCTTTGTAGCAAAATATGAGAGAAGTTTATTAGCTAAGCCTGGAGTCAACTCAGCTTCATGAATCCAGGTGGGAATTCCAAATAACCAAGCGAGTATGACCGGCGGGACTGTAACATAACCACCGACGCCAACTACAACATCAGGCTTAAACTCTCTAAAAATTTTAAAAACGGTAAATAAAACATATGGAAAAGTTAGAATGAATTTTAAAATACCGAGTATTCCATTTTGCATGACAGGAACTGCTGGAATCTCTCGTCTATCAAAACCTGCACGATCTATTATCCGCTGCTCTAACGGACGACCAGTTCCAATAAATAATACCTTATCAACAGCACCATTTTCCCTTAGAGACTCACCTATATGAACTGCTGGGAAGATATGCCCTCCGGTGCCTCCAGCAGCGATGATTACTCTAGTGCCCATTAATCCAACCTCTTTGGACCAGCTTCACGAGCAATAGAGAGAAGAATACCAAGCCCTAAAAGAGACGCTATTAAACTCGAACTTCCATATCCAACCAGGGGCAGAACTAAACCTTTCGTAGGCAACAAACCAGTGACGACTCCCATATTGAGAAGAGCAGGAACAACGACTAGAAGAGTAAGTCCAACGGCAAGTAGATATGCAAAGGTATCATCGGCTACACGTCGAGCTATTCTCAATCCACGCCATCCAACCAAGAGAAAAGCTAGAAGAACAACGACAGCACCAACGAATCCTAACTCTTCTGATACTACGGCATAAATAAAATCCGTATGCGCTGCTGGAAGGAAAAACAGTTTCTGCTGAGATCCGCCAAGACCGACACCGAGGGCTTGACCACTTCCAACAGCTATCAATGACTGGATTAATTGATATCCTTTTCCTGCTGCATCAGAGAAAGGTGATAAAAAGCTAAGAATTCTAGCTAGACGGTATGGAGAAAGCAGAATTAATGTTGCGCCTGCTACTGCAACGACACCGAACCCCATTCCAAGATAAAGCAACCGTGCTCCAGCTGCTAAAGCCATTGCTAATGTAACTATAACAATAATAGATGTACTTCCAAAATCAGGTTGTAATAGGAAGAGAACACCTGCTAGTCCGCAGATTGATAATGGTTTTACTAGACCTGCTATAAATTCTTTTACTCGATGATCATGACGAGCCCAATATCCACCGATAAAGATTATAAACATTAATTTAACAAATTCACCTGGCTGAAATCTAATTGGACCCAACTTAATCCATCTCTGCGCTCCACCAGCCGAGTCTCCTAGTCCAGGCATTAAAGTTAAAACTAAGAATAAAAATATCGGCACTATCAATATCGCTGAAGCACGCTTTATATAATCAACTGGAATTCTGGAGAATATTATCAAAAAGGTAAAACCGATCAGCGCACCAACTCCCTGTCTCTTTACATAGAACAAACGAT
>CAZTER010000502.1:0-2076 GCA_964612045.1 uncultured Bdellovibrionales bacterium | reverse complement strand
ATAGCCCTGAATTAATAGTTATCAACTGTGTGCCAAACTCTTTGATTTTTTCGATCTCTATCAGCTCTTCGCTAAAATTTGAATGAGCTTTTGATATGATAAGATTATATTTTTTATTATCAAGCGGGTCTGTAGAAGAGAGTTCGCAATTCGTAACAAAATTTAATAACTCATCAAATCTTAATCTGATTTCAGAGTTTAGAAGAGCGAGAGCGCGGGCCTGAAAGAGAGAAGTCAATTGGCCTTCTATATCACTCATTCTTCCGTTATTTTCTTTAACAATACTGTTCTGTGCATGACCTATATCTGACTTCACTAATACTCGCCAAGTAAGATTAATACTTAGATAAGAGTTCGAAGTAATTCAGGTTAAAGTTTCGAGTATTAGAAGAAATATCTCAGGTGCTTAAGATCTATATTCTACTCATCGAGATCATAATCTCGATGAGTAGAGAAACTCGATAGGGAAAGAATAGCTGCTTATTCAATCGCCATTGGAGCAAACAACATCTCAAGATCTGTTCTAGAAAGAGCTCGAGGAGATAGAGCATTCTCATTTACTAGAGCATCGACGATCTTAGCTTTGCGAGCTTTGAGGTCCATGATCTTCTGCTCAATCGACTCTTCAGTTACCAGTCTATAGACGTTAACTGTTTTAGTTTGTCCAATTCTGTGAGCACGATCGACTGCTTGGCTTTCTACAGCAGGGTTCCACCATGGGTCATATATGATTACCATGTCAGCAGACGCTAAGTTTAAACCGGTTCCACCGGCTTTAAGGCTTATAATAAATACACGCTTTGATGGATCGTTGTTAAAGCGGTTTACGACATCCTGACGATTGCGAGTCTCTCCGTCGAGGTACTCATATGAGATGCCAACTTCTTCAAACCATCTTCTTATGATAGCAAGCATCTCTCTGAACTGAGCGAAAAGAAGGATCTTTCGTCCGCTATCAAGAGCTTCTTCTAGAACCTCTTTAAGAGCATTAAATTTTCCAGACTCATACCCAGGTGCATGTTTTAGTGCATCAATTGAGTTTGGATGGTTACAAACCTGTCTAAGTCTAAGTAGGGCTGCCAAGATGGAGACAGATGCTCCACGAATTCCCTTTTGATCAACAGATTCGAAGACTCGAGGACGAACTTCTTCGAGGATCTGATTGTAGAG
This sequence comes from uncultured Bdellovibrionales bacterium, assembly GCA_964612045.1. Classification (GTDB taxonomy): domain Bacteria; phylum Bdellovibrionota_C; class UBA2361; order UBA2361; family UBA2361; genus CAZTER01. Next base: position 906 of record CAZTER010000502.1, on the reverse strand, counting down.
CCTCTTTTGTGATGGTGCCATTTCGACATGAATGACCGACTCAATTTTCGGCGGTAATTCTTTTTCCACCTGAGCTTTGGTTCTTCTCAATAGGAATGGTTTGATCTTTGATTGCAGAACCTTGGTAACTTCAACACCAGGACCACCTTCAAGAATTGGTTTCTCTATGAAGTTCTTAAAGAATTCGTAGCTTCCAAGATATCCAGGCATTAAGAAGTCAACGATTGACCATAGCTCCATCGGACGGTTCTCAGTAGGAGTACCTGTTAGCGCTAGTCTGCGGAGAGCCCGAATTGATTTAGCTGCTTTAGTCACAGCTGCATCTGGATTCTTGATGTTCTGGGCTTCATCAAGGATTACATACAGGAACTGTTGTCTCTCTAATTCGATTCTATCTAACCTCAATAGTGCGTAAGAGGTGATGACGATGTCGTACTCTCCAAGTTTAGAGAAATATCCTTTCCTGGATGGACCATGAAGAACTACGCTTTTTAGTTCTGGTGTGAACTTCTTAGCTTCGTAGAACCAGTTCATCATTACAGAAGTAGGTGCTACTACTAAAATCGGGAGTTTTTGATGCTTATTTGCTTTCTTTCCACCTTTAAGACGTTGAATGAAAGCTAGAGTTTGGATTGTTTTTCCAAGTCCCATTTCATCAGCTAATACACCACCGAACTCGAAATCGTAGAGGAAGTTTAACCAACTAAGACCTTCTTGCTGATACGATCTAAGTTTGCCAACAAAATTACTTGGCGGATCGATGAGTGCAAGAGAAGAGAACTCGGAGAATTTTTTATTAAGTGACTTAACCTTGGAATCCAAAGCCAAGGTTATGTCTTTATCATTTAGTGTAGAAAAGCTCATCGCTTGAGCTGCCGAGATCTTTCCTCTGATTGTATTGCTAAG
>CAZTER010000501.1:0-2101 GCA_964612045.1 uncultured Bdellovibrionales bacterium | reverse complement strand
ATAACATGTGCGATCGGATCCTTTATCTCTGGACGGTTGAGTGATCGTTTTTCTGCACGTCGAGTGATGGTTTGGATATTAATAGGTTGGACAGGTCTATTTCCGATATTATCCCTATTAGACTCTTTTTATCCCTTTGCTGTCTTACTTGTAATGGCTGGTCTTCTTCATGGATCTGTATGGACAGTATCAAGAGCTTTATTATTTGAACTTGTGCCAAGTCATCGACTTAATCTGGGGTCTTCTTATTATACCCTGACTGAGCGCTTCGCTACATTTATTGGGCCGATCGGTTGGTCGACTGTTTTATCTCTATCGGAGTCCTATGGCGCGGATAGATATCGAATTGCACTTGGTTCTTTAACAATATTTATCTTACTTGGATTATATACTGTTAATCGTATTACGATTAACAAGAAGCCTTAGTATTTAAATATATGAGGGGTTATTTTTAAGCAGCTCTCTTCTTTGAGCGTCCTGCTTGTGTTTTACCCCTCTTCTTTTCAAGTTGACGAGGCTTTGGTGTAACAAACTTAACCTGTGCTTTACTCTTCGCTTTTTTGCGCTCTACATCTTTGATCTGTTTTCCAGCTCTTTTAGTTTCTTTGTCAGTCTCTTCTTCTGAGGTCTCCATGATGACTGCACCATCAGACTGCTCCTCTTTCTCTTTTTCTTGTGCATCTGAGCCCTGCTCTTCCTCTAGCTTGGCTTCTCCCATATTACTTTGCAGCTTTTGTCTCTCCTGCTCGTGTCTTTCTAGGATAACTGCTAGTTCATCCTTTCTTGAGGACCAGGTAACCCCATCTAAGCTGTAAAGGGTCAGCGTGCTTTTCCCAAACTTAATGTTCTTCGTCATGTATTTGAATTTCTTCTTATCAACCATCGGAACCTTTCTCTATTCAGAAACTATTAGAATTCAATAACTTGGGGGGCCTCTTCCCTGATGTTCGCACAGCTCTTACCGATTTGATGTGAGTCTTTAGCCCAAGGTTTCAAAGAAAAATGTGGAATTCGGTGAGATTTTAAGAGGAGCTGAGGAAAAAAGTAAGAAATATAACGTTAATCTACTGAAATTACTCCGCTCCGGGTTGAAAACTCGTTTGTTTTTCGGTTAACTGTTCCCGTATGACATCACTTCAAGATAAAGCAGCAAAAATTCATTGGCCACAATTCGTAACAGAGCTTCACGTTCACTTGGGAGGCGCAGTTCCACTATACAGACTTTGGGAGATCGCTATTGAGCGAGGCATTCGTGGGATGGGACAAAGCTACGAGGACTTCGTTAACATTCTTAGAATCGAACCTGGAAAGGTTCATGATCTCGATTCTTATTTAGAAGTATATGATCGGATTGAGTTAATTCAATCAGGACCAGCAGCGATTAGAGAGAGTGTTATCATCGCTCTTCATAGAGCTTATAGAACTGGTGGAATGTTACAGGTTGGTCCTGGTGGTGAAGGTGGTGCGCCTGAGCCTTTATTTAGGATCGGCCGATTTGAACTTCGTTGGAATCCATTAAAGAGAACAGGAGCTGTTTTCCTAAAGGGACGACATGCTGGCTTATACGATGTTGATAGAATTATTAAGGAAGCTTGCGGAGCAATCGATGACGTTGAGCTAGCCTTTCGAGGTGGATTAAAGAGCGGTCTAATATTCTGCTTCGGAAGAGATATGACTTTTGAAGCTAATATGATCTTAGCCGAGAAGGTCCAACAGTGGAGTGAGCGAAGTAACAAAATAATAGGAATTGATCTAGCTGGTCCTGAATCAGCAAATCCCCTCTCTTCATCAATTAAATTAGCTCAGATGAAGGCAGTTTTTGATGCAGCTGGTTCTAAGGTTGGAAGAACTGTTCATACAGGTGAGACTCCGCATGTCACACTTGATACCTTCCTTAAAACGATTGAGGCTTTAAACCCTCAGAGAGTAGCCCACCCGATAGTTGCTTACCGCGCTTGGGCTTTAGATAAAGATGATCGTGGTTTGAAGATGTTGAAGGAACGCGGAATCGTCTGTGAGCTCTGTGTAAAATCAAATCTATTAACCTGTGCTGTTAAAGATACTGCAGAGTATGGCAGGTTTATAAACGCACTTGATGAGT
>CAZTER010000500.1:0-2102 GCA_964612045.1 uncultured Bdellovibrionales bacterium | reverse complement strand
AATGCTCTTAGAATAATGGAGAAATTTTCTGAGATATCAGGACATCCAGAAGACACTAAACTTTTCTCTCTACTAGCAAGAACCGCAGAGAAATCTTTTATAGAAACTTTCTGGCTTGAGCAGGAAAAATATCTAGCAGACACAGTATATAACAATGAAAAAGATCGTACTCTCCGTCCAAATCAGATCATTACACTAGCACTCCCTTTTGAGGTGCTCGACACAAACAAAGCAAAATTAATTATAAAAATAGTGCGAGAGAAACTTCTCACACCTTTCGGATTAAGAACCCTGCCACAAGAAGATCGCAGATATCACTCTAAGTATGAAGGTGATCAACCCCTACGTGATATTGCATACCATCAAGGTACTGTCTGGAATTGGCTCTTGGGATCATACATAGAAGCCATTCTGAGATACGAAGGATCATCAGGCAGAGAAGAAGCCAAGGAACTTCTCTCTACAGCAGAAGAAAACCTCACTAAATGTTGTTTTGGTTCCATCTCAGAGATCTTTGATGGAGAACTACCTCATAATCCTAGAGGCGCGATTGCTCAGGCATGGAGCATCGGCGAAACGCTAAGGTCTATAGAGAATTTAGAGCTTAGCGAGAAATAAAGTAGGTAGAGAGATTTAACTCTCTCTACCTACATAACGAACAGGTTCTGTAGATTAAAACTACAGAAGACTATTTTTGCTTTAATATATCTCGAATCTCTGAAAGCAAGAGCTCTTGATTGCTTGGTGCTGGAGCAGCTTCTGCGCTCTTCTTAATTCTATTCATCACTTTAATAACTGAAAACATAGCAAGCGCAACGATTACAAAATCAAAAACTTGCTGTAAGAAATTTCCATATTTAAGCGCTACTGCGGCGGATCCGTCAGCAGCATGCTTCAACACCACCTCTAATCCTGTAAAATTAACTCCACCGATTATTAATCCAAGTGGTGGCATGATAACGTCAGCAACAGCGGAGGATACAATCTTACCGAACGCAGCACCGATAATGATACCAATTGCCATATCAACAACATTGCCTTTAACAGCAAAATCTCTAAATTCTTTTACCAAACTCATAGTTCCTCCATAAACCAACACCGTGATAATCGTTCTATTGGGTATTTTTCGTAATTAGATCACCTAAAGGACTAATTTAATTTTACCTGAACGCTCATACAGCGCGAAGCTACTTGATTAGCTCTTACTTTTCAAACAAAAACTAACCTTTTCTAAAGGCACCCTTAATGTTCAATCCTACCTTCCCAGCCGCAATAGATCTCTTATCTACTAAGGTCAGTGCTTTAATTGAACTCTTTGAAAGCAGAGAAAAGTGCCTGATTCCATCCAGAATAACTCCTATCTCATCCATTGATCCTAGGCCAAATCTCCAATCAACCTGAGAAATCTTAGAAAGATTAAGCGGAAGAGAGTACTCCCTTAACGTGCGCTCTCCCTCCAAATTAAAATATGGTTCGAAATAACTCATAACCAATTCACGCAGATTTTGGTAAACAGGCTCTCGATATCGCAGTCCTGAAAAATTAGATTTTCCTACTGCCCCCCAACATCCACGTACCTGAAATGGAACAATAACATGATCATCGTCTGATTCATTTGCTCGCAGGTCTAATATAAGAGGTGGAAATCCTAAATACTCTAGAGCCGCGGCAGCGATTAAAGCCCCATCAAGGCAGTGCGCTTTATTAACTTGAATGGCATAACGCACAGACCTAGTAAGATCATCAGTATTATAATCTAGTGAATCAAGTAGCTCTTGAACATGATAAGGAGTTTTAGCTTTTGAGAAAAATGCTTTTTCTTTCCTATTCCAATTCATCTTATACACTACCTCGCGCACTCAGAAGCTCAACATTAGCTCGCGGCACGACTACACATTCTCCATTTTCAAACTCACACTCGAGAACTCTCGCATAAGAGCCTGTCTCGAGCTTCTGCAGCTCTGCGGGGAGAGAGGCAACTCGAGCTAACTGACCAAAATATGGATATCTAATCAAACGCACACGAGAGCCGATCTCTAACTCGATAGAGTTTTCATCTTTAACCTGATCACGCCACTCTTGCTCAGGATAACAAACCACTA
>CAZTER010000499.1:0-2114 GCA_964612045.1 uncultured Bdellovibrionales bacterium | reverse complement strand
CTAAGGATTAAGATAGGAGGTTGTTGTGATTTATGGAGATCAACCTTGATAGGCCAGCGTAGGCGAGGTTTGGTGTTCATTAATTTACTTGCCTATACAGAACTTTGAAAAAATTCGTCCTAAGATATCTTCAGTATATGTTCTGCCGATGATCTCGTCCAACCCATTAATAGCTTCACGAATATCAGTTGAAGCGAGTTCTAAAGGTTGAGCTGTCTCAAGTAATTTTGCAGCGGAGAGTAGTGCTTCATTAGAGTTTACTAATAAGCTGCGGTGTCTTTCCTCTGTGATGACTACACTACCGGCATCCTGTGAGATCATTAGTGATTCGATATGATTAACAAGAGCCTCTTTTAATAGAGCAATCCCTGAACCGTTCAGAGCTGAGATCGGAAGTAATTTTTGAATAGGGATTGAAGATAAAGATTGTGCTTCAACAGAATGAAGATCTATTTTGTTAACTATAAGCCAAACTGAGCGGTCTTTTATATTAAGTTCTTGTAAAATCTCTCTCCAGTCATCCTCTGTGTCTGTTGCATTTACGATACAGAGGACTAGATCCGCCCAAGTGATCCTTTCTTTAGTCAGCTCGATTCCCCGTGTTTCAACAAGATCGTCACTTGTTCTAACACCGGCGGAATCACACAACACCACTTTGTATCCTTCGATTGAGAGCTCTTCCTCAATTAGGTCTCTAGTCGTTCCAGAGATCGGAGTAACAATCGCTCTTTCTTTCTCAAGAAGACGATTCATCAAGCTTGATTTCCCAACGTTTGGTCTTCCACAAAGAAGGATCCTTAATCCATCACGAATTCTATGTCCGTATTGATAGCTAGAGATTAGCAATGAGATCTCTTTAACTGCTTTTTTTAGTGATTCAAGCATCTGTTCCACTTTGTCTGGAGCGATATCTTCCTCTGGAAAATCGATAGATGCTTCAATCTCAGCTAAGAGATCTCTAAGAGGCTCACCGATCTTATCTAAAGCGCTACTTAATCTTCCTGATAGTTGTTCCTGAGCTCTTTTTGCAGAGCGCTCACTGCTCGAATTTATGAGGCCAGCAATTGCTTCTGCTTGAGCAAGGTCGATCTTTCCGTTTAGGAATGCTCTCTTTGAAAACTCTCCTGGTTGAGCAGGGGTAGCGCCACAGAAGTATAATGTTCGTAAGATCTCCTTTATGACCGCAGGGCTGCCATGGGTATGCAGTTCTACAACATCTTCTCCTGTAAAGGACTTAGGCGCTGGCATATAGACCGCCATTCCAGAATCTATCCTCTCTTTTGAGAGTGGATTTATTATAGATCCAAACAGCATCATTCTGGGAGGCTCTGATAAAGAGCTCTTAGAATTAAATACCTGTTGAGCTATCGCAAGAGAGTCTGGCCCAGAGATCCTTATGACTGCTACTCCAGCTGGCGATGGTGCGGTTGCTAGAGCGGCGATCGTAGAGGATTTCATCTTCCTAGATTAATGTAAGGATATAGCCAAATACTAACATCGCTCCACCTGCAAGAAGTGTAGCTTGAAGTGGTGATACTCTTCTCTCATTCTTGATGAAAGATTGTTGAGTGATAGAGATCGTATTGTTTACGATCCAATATAAGACCAATCCTGCTGGTAGTGGGTAAACTATAAAGCTGATACTTAAAATAAGTGGCATTAAAAGAAGGATCTTTCTCTGCGCAGGCTCCATTCCTGGAGTCGGCGTCATGTACTGTTGTATGAACATGCTGACTCCAAGGATGAGTACCATTAACTGAACAGGAACCGTTCCAATCATGAATCTCTCAGGGCTTGAGAGATCTTGAATCCAAAGTGCAAACGGAGCATGTCTTAACTCCATAGCATTTAGTAATGCATTATACAGACCAAGAAATACTGGTATCTGAATTAGCATAGGGAAGCATCCACCCATAGGATTAACGCCACGCTTGCGATAAAGGGTTAGCATCTCCTGATTTAATTGAGTTGGATCAGTAATTCTCTCCCTTAATGCTTTAATCTCTGGTTGTAGCTCTGACATAGCTTTCATGGAGACGAGTCCAGCTTTTGTTAATGGCAGAAATGCTGTCTTAACAAAAAAAGTTAAAGCAATAATCGCCAAACCCCAATTT
>CAZTER010000498.1:0-2120 GCA_964612045.1 uncultured Bdellovibrionales bacterium | reverse complement strand
ATACTCACTGAGCAAGCACAGAGTGGAGCAGATGTTATTCGGCGAATATTACCTAGATCTTTCCAACAAACTATCTCTAAGGAAGAGATGGCTGAAATTGAGCAGTACTATATTACGGTTTCAGAACAACTTTCCCAAATTGATTGCCTTTCTCTAGCTCGTTGATCATCTTTATTCCATCTGAGAGAGGCGCAACTCGATCAATAATAGGTTTGATCTTATTCTTAATCATAAACTGGATACAATCTAAGAAATCTTGCTTACTTCCCATCGTTGAACCAATTAGTGAAACCTGCTTTGCAAATAAGAGGCGATTATCAAAGGTCACATCAAATCCCTTCGTATTGCCAACTGTAACTATTCGACCACCACGAGCAACTGATTTTAAGCTCATTGAGATCGTTGGTGCGCCAACATTGTCAACCACAATATCAACACCTCGTCCTCTAGAAAGTCTTAATATCTCTAAGTGCCAACTCGGGTTCTTTGAATAATCAATAACTTCATCTGCACCAAGCTCACGAGCTTTGCGTGATTTCTCTTGGTTTCCGGCTAATGCAAATACAGTTGCCCCAGCTTTCTTTGCAAATGGAATAGTAAGTGAGTTAACTCCACCACCTGATCCAACAACCAAAACTGTTTCTCCGGCCTTTAATGCAGCGCGATTAAACAACATGCGCCATACAGTTGTCCCCACTAATAGTGGAGCCGCTGCTTCTTCAAAGCTCCATTCTTCTGGCATTGTAAATACATTTTGAATAGGTACGGTTACTAACTCTGCCAATCCACCGCAGGATTGCTCACCAATGATCTTGTATCCAGGGCTTAAACTATCCTCACCACGGCGAGTCCACTCATCTTCAGATGTTGATATTCCTGGATTAACGATTACCTTCATTCCAGGAGTCCAGATTGATTTAGCGTTTACAGAGACGATCTCTCCTGCGATATCACTTCCGCCGATATGCGGCATTGCTAACTTTAATCCAGGCCAGCCACGTCTAACCCAGATATCTAGATGGTTGATGGCAACAGCTTTTACCTTGATAAGAGCTTCCCCAGGCTTTGGCTCTGGGTCTGGAAGATCTGCATATTTAAGGACATTAATTTCGCCATGCTGTTCAAAAAAGATTGCTTTCATCACATCTCTCGAATCTAGGTTGTTTATATGGCGATTCTCTCAGGATCTAGCCCGATCACGCAAGCATTTTATATATTTGAATCAATTGCTATTAGTTGACGCCGGTGCCGCCATTTATCTTTTCTAATTCAGACATAATAGCTTTTTCTTGCTTCTTTTTTACACGAGAGCTGGCACCACCATAAATCTTCCTTTGGAAGATCTTTTTGGGTAGTGGGCATGCTTCGAATGTATCAACTGCAATCTGCGTATATTTTTGTTTGGAGTCAGGTGCAAGGTTGGTTAGTGCAGAGCTAATCTCTTTAAATTTTTTCATGCTAGGACCCATGTCGTATCCAGCAGCTTTAAGATATGCGATCTGATCTACCTGATTAATTAGATCGTTCAGAAGAAATTTAATAGCAGCTTCTTCTCTAGCGCCAGCGCGCTCCTTTCTTACCTTTGCAGCTAGCTGAGTAAGTTCAATTAACTGATCAACAGAATATGGTTCAAATAAGAATCCATCGAATCCAGCAAGTACACTTGTTGCCACGGTAGATGAACTTTGATCTTTCTGAGGAAGTACTACGATGTAGGCAGTATCTTGACCACCTCGTGTATTCTTTGCTTCGCGAATAAATCCTAAAACCTCTTCTCTGTCAAAGCGATAGGAGAGAAAACATACATCAGTAGAGACTTCGACTGTAAGTTTTCCAAGAGCATCTTTCAGAGTAGTCGCTTGAGAAACCTTTCCGAAGTGATGCACTGATGCGGTCGCCTGTTTCAATCGCATCCTAGTGTCTAGGTCGCAATCTACTATTACGGCATCAAATTTATTGGCAACTGTTCCCATTGCTCTTGTCCCCTTATGATAAGAGGAATCGGCCCAATACTTTGAGATCTTTAGTCTTATGATCTCCATAGGCCCTTTATAATTTAGGGGGTATTGAGCTCTTGGATTGAGATTATCTATATCTCAACCGAAAGAAATCTATTCCTA
>CAZTER010000497.1:0-2123 GCA_964612045.1 uncultured Bdellovibrionales bacterium | reverse complement strand
TAGTCGGCATAACTTAAGTATCAAAAAGATTAATCACTTAAGTTATGAACTTTTATTGGTGAAATGCTCATCTATTCAGTATTTTAAAATCAACTTAACTATCTAAGTTTATTCAACAAACTGGATTGTTTGAATATATAGATTTCACTCAGGTGAAGTATCTAACTACTAACCAATTAACTTTGATTAGAAGATCTAAGTTATATACTCTTTGGTATCATGATAACTGGAATTGAAACAAAAAAAGATTCTCAACTAGGGCTTGTTGGATCTCTTCCACAAGTTCCAAAGCTTGAATTTCAACAACGCGACATTGTTAATGCTGCAATTGAGCATTTCCAAAATCGTCCTCTCGGATTAAAAACTACTACTTCATTCTGGCACGAAATAGGTTTTAGAGGAGATGGAGAATTTAAAAACCAGGCATTAATGCGCTGTTTTTCTGATGGCCTATTTATCGCTCTTCCTATTTTTGGAACTGAGATCAAATATACCCCAACTCCTTTGGCTTTAAGAGCAGCTGGCAAATCGCTTAGATTACTTCAAGGGAGACAAGATACCCCATCACAAAAAGAGATAAATGAATATGCTATACATAGATTTCTAAGAGTTATAGCTGACATCTTTTTGAAAGATGGAGCTGGAGTAGCTGTTAGTAAGATTGGAGGAGTCCTAGATCTGACACCTCAAGAGAGTAAAGCTGTCGTAGAGCAACTGATTCAAGATGAACTTCTTGAAAATCAAGAAATAATGGGATTAATTCCAACTCAAAAATTTAGTGAACATATAAAACAGCCTGATTTAGTTTCTCTATCGACATCTCGTTATCACGAGAAAAATCGCACTATTACTTCTACAAAAGACCTTAGAAATTTTGCAGAAGAACAGGCACTACAAGCTGCTATCGAACCTCTTGTTGCTCTTATATCAGGTCAAGAAGGACTTACCGCGACTGAACTTTTCAAAGAGATCTCAAGTAATCATCCAGACCTTCTTTCCCAGATAGGAACTAGAAGCAAACTCGGTAGGTGGCTAGATAAACTTGTAGAACGTGGCAAATTAAAAAAAGAGCTAAAGAAAAATGGTGCAATTAAAACATTTGAAAGATTCTATAAACCATAATAGCAATAGACTCATAATCAGCATTAAATCTACCTCATTAACTCTGAAACATGATGAGCTGCACTCTTAGCTAAAAGCTCTAGGTTATACCCCCCTTCAAGCAAGCTCAAAACACCAGCTGAGTCTGATTTTTTTGCAAGATCTAATACTAAACTTGTTAGTCGCGTATAACTCTCTGGTTGCAAGAGCATATTTCCTAATGGATCTCCATTTACGGCATCAAATCCTGCTGAAATAATAATAAACTGCGGCTTAAATCGTAGTGCCCATGGCATAAATTTTTGATTAAGCACATCAAGATATTCTAATTCAGAGCTACCATCCTTCATTGGAAGATTAAGAATAGAACCTTTTCCTTGGTCTATTCCTATTTCTTCTTCAGTTCCACCAAATCCAGGATAAAAGCCCTCTTTTGTATCGCCATGGATACTGCAAAAATATACCTTTGGATCTCTCTCTAGTATCTCCTGTGTGCCATTCCCATGATGAACATCCCAATCCAAGATTAATACCCTTTCTAATCCACGAACCTCAGTTAAATAACGCGCAACAACTGCAGCATTATTATAGATACAGAATCCCATCGGACGGTCACTAAGAGCATGATGTCCTGGTGGACGAATTGCACAGAAAGCACTCTCTATATCACCAGAAAGAATCATATCTGCAGCTCCTATAGCACTGCCGATAGCTTTACGCGCAACTATCTCAGATTCAGCAGATACTGGTGTCTCTTCCTCTACTTTAGTTAGTCCAGCATTAAATGCATTTTTCATCTCAAGAATATGCTGTTGAGAGTGCGCTAACGCTAGAATTTTATCATCTACAGCACCCAATACTGGCAGAGAACGCGTATCTTCTATTAATCCTTTTTCTCGAAATAGCTCTGCTATAGCTCTCAAGCGTCCAGGATTCTCTGGATGAGAGTTTTCAATGAGAGTAGTATCGTGTCTCAAAAATAGATCATCTACTAACAGTCCTGTTTGCTTTAGCATAGCACC
>CAZTER010000496.1:0-2145 GCA_964612045.1 uncultured Bdellovibrionales bacterium | reverse complement strand
CTCAATCCATTCTTGTTCAACAATCCAAACAACTCAGATGTAACCCAATTACATGCTGCTTTTGCGTTATTACAGAGACGGAATAGTTCATCAAAGTAATCGGCAATCTCACGCTCTGCAGTTAAAACTCCAGCATCATAAGGAGAGAGGCCCAATACGCTTACAAGATGGTTCGCTCTCTGAGCAGGTAGCATCGGCATCTGATTCTTCAATCCAGAGATCCAACTCTCTTCAATTACTAAAGGAGGAAGATCTGGATCTGGGAAGTATCTATAATCCGCAGCCTGTTCCTTGCTTCTTAATGTTCTAGTGGTTCCAGAGGTGCTGTCGAATAGTAGAGTTTCTTGAACAACCTGCTTCCCGTTCTTTAATAGGGAGAGCTGTCGAGCAATCTCATACTCAAGTGCACGTTCAACAAATTTAAATGAGTTTAGATTTTTAATCTCGGTTCTAGTTCCGAAAGTTACGCTTCCAGCAGGACGCAATGAGATATTTGCATCGCAGCGTAAGCTACCTTCTTCCATGTTCCCGTCGCTAATTCCTAAATACCTTACAAGTTGTCTAATGGTTTTAAGGTAAGCAGAGGCTTCAGCAGGTGAGCGGAGATCTGGATCAGACACTACTTCTAGTAGAGGTACGCCAGCACGATTGAGATCGATTAGCGAGGCATGAGTTCTGGAATCATGGATGTTTTTACCAGCATCCTCTTCCATGTGAATTCTTCTAATGCCAATTGAACGTGAAACTCCTTCGCAGTTAATCTCTATATGTCCATACTCACAGATCGGCTCTTCAAACTGAGAGATCTGATATCCCTTTGGGAGATCAGGGTAAAAGTAGTGTTTTCTAGCAAAGCGATTGAAATTTCTTATCTCGCATCCAACTGCTAGTCCCATAAGGATTGCATATTCCACCACTCGCTTATTTAGAACAGGAAGAGAGCCAGGTAGACCTAGTGTAACTGGATCTATATGCTCGTTAGGATCTCCACCGTAAGCCGCTGAGGATCGGGAGAAGATCTTAGATTGAGTAGCTAGTTGAACGTGAACTTCAAGACCAATTACTGTTTCAAATTCCATCGGATTCTCACTTATAAACTTGGATTCATTTTGTGCCATTCAGTGGCTTCTTCATAGGCGCCAGCAGTAGCAAAGATCGTCTCTTCGTCCCAAGGCTTACCAATAAATTGAAGTCCGATCGGTAATCCTTCTTTATTAAATCCAGCAGGGACACTCATTCCTGGAAGTCCCGCCAAATTTACTGGAATTGTGAATACATCACTTAGGTACATCGCGATTGGATCATCCGTTTTGTCTCCAAATTTAAATGGAGGAGTAGGGGATGTCGGGCAAGCAATAATGTCACACTTGGTAGCGAAGGCTTCTTTAAAGTCCTGAGCTATAAGTGAGCGCACTTTCTGCGCTCTAAGATAGTAAGCATCATAGTATCCAGCAGAAAGAACATATGATCCGATTAGAATTCTACGTTGTATTTCTTCGCCAAACCCTTCAGATCGAGATCTACAATAGAGCTCTTCGAGTGATTTCGAGGATTGAGACCGATGTCCAAATCTTACTCCGTCATACCTAGCTAAATTTGAAGAAGCCTCGGCAGGAGCTAGAACATAGTAAACTGCGAGAGCTAATTCAGTGTGTGGAAGTGAGATCTCAACTAATTTTGCGCCGAGGCCCTCAAGAACATTTAGAGCTTTCTTTACAGCACTCTCTACTTCTCCATCTAATCCTGTAACAAGATATTCCTTTGGAATGCCGATTCTTAATCCTTTAACACCTCTCTTTGTTGCTTCAATCAGATTAGGAACCTTTTTATCGACAGTCGTAGAGTCGTTTTGATCAAGACCTGAAAGTACTTCTAAAAGGAGTGCTGCATCAGGAACGTTTCTAGCAAATGGTCCGACCTGATCTAATGATGAAGCATACGCGATAACACCAAATCGACTTACACGACCATATGTAGGTTTAATACCAACAAGGGAACAGAAACCTGCAGGTTGTCTAATCGATCCACCGGTATCAGTACCTAGAGAAAGAGGGGCTAATCCAGCAGCAACTGCAGCAGCAGAACCACCACTAGATCCTCCCGGAACACATCTCTTATTCCATGGATTTAAAACTGGACCAAAGG
>CAZTER010000495.1:0-2154 GCA_964612045.1 uncultured Bdellovibrionales bacterium | reverse complement strand
CGCGTTGAAAGCTGGTGCTGCTTATTTTTTAAGTAAATCTAGTGTCAGAGAAGAATTATTCAGACCATTGGTTGAGGGAATAATAGACCGCAATAGAATTCAAAGAGAGTTAGGTCGAGTTAAGGCTGAAACAATAAAGTTAGATACCATTAAAAAATTAGTCTCAACGTTAAGACATGAGATTAATAATCCTCTTGGTGCTGTTCTCGGTGGAGCATATATCATGAAGACAGGAGATGATGTTTCAGATCAGCAGAGAGAGGCAGCAGAATTAGTAGAGGCTAGTGGTAAGCGGATTAAGGTTGTTTTAGATCAGCTTTGCCAAGCTGCTTCTGTTGAAGAGGTGGTGAAGGCTGATCATGCGGTTTTTCATATTCCTGGTGATAAACCTTGGGGCAAATAGTAGCAAATCAACCTTTTGAATGAGAAGTGGGTTGGTGTTAGGATAACGCATGTTCATTACAACCTTCGGTACAAGGGGTAGCCTTCCGGTAGCCGGTCCAGACAAGCTTAAGTACGGTGGAAATACAACATGCGTTCAGGTCGAATCTGACTGCCTTCCAGCAGGGTTGACCCTCTGTTTAGATGCCGGAACTGGGTTTCTTCCTTTAGCACGTCAAGCATTGGCATCAGGACTCAAACATCTAGTTCTTCTTCACTCTCACTATCATCATGATCACACACAGGGGATGTTAATTGCGCCCCCTTTATATATGGACAATATCCCGATCGATATATTTGGTCCGGTTGAGAAAGAGACTGGCCCGCGAGAAGTATACGAGTCATTGATGCGCGCGCCATTACACCCAGTCGCACTAGGAGCAGTGGCACATCATCTGACATTTCATAGAATTGAAAATCCGATGTTATCTGTTATCGCTTTTCACCCACAAGGTGGTGTGAAGATGATTGATATCGAAACGTATCGTCGAAAGGTTCAAGAAGGTGCTCCACTTCCTTTTAGTGATAGTATGGCTTTCTCAGTTAAGGAATGTCTGATTGCATCTATGCATTATACAGATCACCCTGAACGAACGGTCGCATATAGATTCGATGAAGGTCCAACAGGGAAAAGTTTTGTATTTTTAACTGATGAAGAAGTTCGCGCTTCAACACCACTTACATTCCGCCGTTTTTTAGATCGAGCTGATCTAGTTATTCAAGATGCACAGTTTGGAGATGAGATCTATCATGCTCGTGCCGCAGGCTGGGGACATGGGACACCGCAGTACGTAATGAATCTTGCAAGAGAAGCTGGAGTAAAGAAGGTTGGGTTGACGCACCATGATCCTATGGGTTCTGATCTCGATATAGATAAATTACTAGATGATGCTTTGCGCGTTAGAGGTGATAGTAATGTAGAAGTTTTCACCTGTTATGACTATTTGAAAATGGAAGTTTAGTCTGACTTTTTTACTAAATTATTAGCTAAAAGTTATTCAAAAGGTGGCTTTGTTAACTCTCTAAGATCAAGAGAGTGATCTCGCATAATTGCATAACCGAGAGAAAGTCGGCGAGTTGCTGTTAATATGCAGTGTTTTGAAGCTGCCTCTGCTTGTAATTGAGTTGGATGTAAAAACTGGTGCCAATCTTTTGGATCGTTTGGTGGAGTATGTCCAGCAAAAAGAATCCCATTCGGCTGTTCTACTCTATTCATGAAGTCCTTAACATCATCCCAGCTATAAGGAATATTTGAAGAGGTCTTAATTTCGTATCTACTCCAGGCTGCGCATCTATACATCAGTCTACTGATAGAGACTGGATCATCTAGATCCACTTTATGATCCTCTTTTTCTGATTCATGATGAAATGCCTCGATCTCAGCAACACTATCGAATGGCATGCTGCTTCGCATCTGTTCTAGCGACAATTCCTTAATAGGTCCTGCATGAACAGCAGAAAATCCATCGCCAACAGCAAAGAAAGAGCCTAGCTCTGTACACTGAGCAAGAAGGAATTGATAGTCCATAGAATCAAAGACATCTCCTCCTCCTGCTATAATCGCGAAGTCGAGAGAGTTTCTATATTCTTCAGCCTGTCTAATGCAGACCTTCTCTTTCGTTATTCCAGTATCAGTTACTTTATCAACCCATGCTCCTTTGGCAGTAAATTCAAAGATAGGGTCGTGATTTCCAGTGAGTGAGAATACATGGT
>CAZTER010000494.1:0-2164 GCA_964612045.1 uncultured Bdellovibrionales bacterium | reverse complement strand
CTTGCGATCTTCTCGTACTGCAGCAGAACGAAAAGCATCTTGAAATCTAGTTAAATGATAGGTCTCTCCAATTAGATCTTTAAAATCTAGACTTTTTGACTCGATTAATTTTACTGCTTGAGAAAAGTCTCCGTATGAAGCTGCTATCAGCCTAATCCCTTTTAAGACCATCTCTCTTGGAATAATAGTAAGTGGGGAATAAGATCTGCTTTTTAAGACTACAGTTCCCCCTGGTTTTATCGATTGAAATAACTGATCAAAAATTCCAAGCTGAATTTCGCTCTCAATTAGATAATCAAATTCATTACTAGAATCACGCAAATCATCAATCGAGATAACAGGACAATTATATCCAACGGTACTCAAAACTTTTGATGATAAAAGCGCCAATCTATTCCTACCAACTATGGCGCCCCTTCCCTCTCTTGGCAGGTTAATATCTAGCAATCCTAGAGCAGCTGCGACTGGTTCAGCAAAAGAGACCTCATAGGGAGATATATCTGACTCAACCGGATATACCTGAGAAGATCTAATAATAACCCATTCACCGAACGCACCATCGACATCAATTCCTAACATCTGCTGAGCCTGACAAAGCATCGGTTTTAAACAACGACACTCCGCGCAGTCTTCACAGGAAATAATAGGATTAATTGCTACTAGACGTCCGACAAGCTCTTCAGAAAGAGAAGAACCAACACCATAAACAAAACCACTAAACTCATGTCCGAGAGTGGTATCCTTTACCAACTGGAGAGTCCCATTATAGGCATATTGATCGGTCCTGCAGATCCCAGCTACTGCTACCTTAACAAGCACATCCTTATCTCCCAAAGATGGGAGTCTATTGCACTTTAAAGCTACAGAATCTTTTGATCTTACTAGGCTTCTAGATTCAGTCATGGCCCTAGACTAATAAAATATAGCGACTTATCCAATCTTATATAAAAATTAACATACTTAAAGACATAAGATAGCAATATCGACTCGTATAGTATAAATCTTCTTACTTTTTAATAAACCTCACCCCTGCTAGTTTAGGTTAAATTTAGCAACTCCCCTAGAGACAAACGAATGAAAGAGAATGAATCAAAGGAAATTATCCAACTTATAAAAGATCTTTCTAGAGAGGCTCCGGGTGCTCTCCTTAGCTCCAAGGAGAGATCTAGATTTATTAGAGATCTGACCAATATCTTAACAAGACTACGCTCAAATCAATATAAAATTTCAAGCTTCACCAGAAGTGCCCTAATGGTTAAGGAACGTGAAGAGGACTTTTTTACTGAACTCGACTTCTATTGCTCTCTTGGAAGATCCTGGCGCAAAGCTCTTGAGAGCTTCAACATAAAAAAGACAAAGAGCATTTTAGATCTCTGTCCTGGAGCAAATCCTAAGATAGAGATAGCGCTTGCTCAGATGGGATATCAACACAATCTTACCTTGGCAGACTCTTCAAATGAAGCGCTCTTACGATCAGCTTCATTTATCAAGTTATTCGATCCCCGATTTAAATTAAATCTTAAGAAACAAGAGCTATGGAAGATATCAGGTAAGTTCGATCTCATTGTTGGAAATCACATCTTTGACGACATCCTCTTATCAGATCATTGCGCACGAAACGGACAAGATCTCAATCAAGCATACAGCAATGAGGAAAGACTAAAGAGGACCTGGCAAAACCTGGCGCAAGAACAGGAATCTTGCAGTATTAAATTAGCCTCTAAACTTGCAAAGAAAATTAATGCACTACTTACAGAGAAAGGTGCTGTTATCCTCACTCACTATCCAAGCTATGTAGAAAGATCTCTAAAAATGACTGAGGCAGGGAATAAGATAGCTAGATTTATCGAGTGCTTTTTAAGTGAGCTTTTATTTCACGAACCATACGAATTTAAGTTCATTAGCACTTCTAAAATTAAGCTCAATAGTTCTTCTAGACTCAAAAAGAGTGATTTTATAATCTTACAAAAAGTAAGTCCAAAATAATCTAATTCGATAGAAAACTATTCAACTCCCACGGTCTTTACTACTGGAGGAAGAGAAAATCTATTTTGCCCATCAGCAGAATAAACACCTAAAGATCCGGAATAATCTTTCAAATTTGAGAGAAACTGAGCGATCTTTTCTTTATCATGGCCGTGAGCTTTTACCCCTTCTACTATCA
>CAZTER010000493.1:0-2167 GCA_964612045.1 uncultured Bdellovibrionales bacterium | reverse complement strand
GTTTTTGATAACTTTACTAGAGTAAAAAGATATTCTAGAGCGGAGGGTATCAGAGCGTCTCATATCCCACAATTAGGTAAATCTATTGAATGGCAAACTGCGTTTGATTTTATATCTTTTACTTGTCGTACTTTAATAAATCGATAGATCAGAGGTTAGTTATGTTTAGAATTATAAAAAATTCCCTCTTCTTATTTTTAGTCGGGTGCTCTTCGCACTCTTTTGTATCCGAGGTCTCTCAATCAGATCTTAGATCTCAGATCGAATATCTTGCCTCAGATCAATTGGAGGGAAGGCGCACTGGAACCGATGGCGAAACGTTAGCTACGGAATATGTTTCTAATCTACTTCAAGATTGGGGATTTTCTCCACTTTCAGATAGCTCTTCTCTCTTTTCTTCATTTCAATTTGTTTCTGGAGTTGAGCAGGGAGATAGAAACAAGTTTGTATTAAGTACACCAAGTAATCCCTCACTAGCTGGAAAATTAAATACAGACTGGTCTCCGTTGGGTTTATCAAGTTCTGGGGAATTTAAAGGGGAACAGATCTATTTTGTCGGATATGGATTATCTTCCTCGCAAAATGAAGGAGCCTTTAGTTACGATTCGTATGCGCACTTAGATGTTAGAGATAAGTGGATAGCGTTGCTTAAATTTTGGCCAGAAGAGATCTCTAACTCTCAATTATCTGATACTTTAAGATCTCAATCTAATCTTAGGTTCAAGATCTCCGCAGCGAGAGATCGAGGAGCAAAAGGTGTGATTGTCTTATCCTTATCCTCTGATGATACCCGTAGTGAATTAATCCCATTTAATAACTTTGGTGATGGAATTCAGTCTTCAATTCCAGCTATATCTCTGAATCAAAATTTTTCAAAAGCGCTATTCGATGGAAGTGGATTCGATCTGGATGCTCTGCATGCAGAACTCCGAGAGGGTAGATTAATGCAGGGAATTCTACTTAAGTCTCAGATAGCAGAGCTAGCAACAGACGTTCGTATCGTGCGTAGTCAGGGTCGAAATGTAGTAGGTACTATTCAGGCCAGAGATCCTGAAAATGATGAAGCAATTTTAATCGGTGCGCATATTGATCACTTAGGGCGAGGAGATCTCAGTAATTCATTAGCAACAGAAGATGAGCACGGAAAGATCCACTACGGAGCAGATGATAATGCTTCTGGTGTAGCTGCTGTTTTGGAGATCGCTCAACAGATTGCAGAGCAAGTTCGTGCAAATAAATTAAAACTAAAGCGAGATTTAATTGTTGCATTCTGGTCTGGTGAGGAGCTGGGGTTGTTGGGATCTTCTGCCTTCGCAGAATCTATCAAAGGTAAAAAAATAGCGGGTCGTAAGATCGTAGCAGCTTTAAATTTAGATATGGTTGGCAGATTAGGAACTTCACTTATTATTCAGGGAGTGGGATCTAGTGATAGTTGGGATCGGATTGTTAATCAAATGCAATCTGCCTCAGAGATCGATCTAATCAAGCAGCGAGATAGCTTTTTACCTACCGACTCGCTCTCCTTCTACAATTTAGGAATTCCAGTTCTTTCGTTCTTTACGGGAGTTCATCAGGAATATCATACCCCAAGAGATACGCCGGACTTGATCAACTACCTAGGATTGAAAGAGGTTTCTAGTTTAGTTCTTGGACTTACTACAGATCTTCTAGTAGCCCCGCACCTTGATATTCCGTTCAGGCAGGCCGAATCTCCACAAAACTTTAATGTTAGAGGTGGATTCAGAGCTTACTTTGGAACAATTCCTGATTATTCAAGTAGAGAGGCTAGTGGTGTTAGGATCTCAGGAGTTTCTCATGGAAGTCCTGCAGAACAAGCAGGATTACAGAAGAACGATGTTATCACTAAGGTAGACAAGGTCAGGATTGATAACATCTACGACTATACTGCCGTACTTCAAAAACTTCGTGTCGGATCGGTTGTTGAGATAGAAATTGAGAGATCATTGAATCAAATTGAAGATCAGAGAGAAAAGGCTCTAATCGATCCTGGGTCGGGCAAAAATTTGATGCCAATTAGAGTCGCTGAGCGACTGAGAAACCTCGTGAAAATCTCTCACGCCGAACGACTCAAATCCACTGAGGGAATTCTCTCCTCAAATGAGGCAGTTATTCTGAGCATCAAAATTGGTGAGAGGATGCACAGAAT
>CAZTER010000492.1:0-2175 GCA_964612045.1 uncultured Bdellovibrionales bacterium | reverse complement strand
TGTAGTTTACCGAATTCAGCTACTGCGATCTCTAATTTAATTGGAGATATCTCATAGTCTAGATTATCTGTAATTCCTGATTGGTCTAGTAGAGTCCAGAGCTGTTTTGTCTGGCCATTAACAGTTCCCTGGTAAGGAGAGGCATGAGCACATGATGGAAGGCTACAAGAAAGTGCTATGAGAACAGCGATTCCAGCTACCCGTAAACGGGTAATTAAATGAAAACCCATGACAACCTCCGTCTTAGCATCCCAAGGCTTCTATCCTTTGATGCCCTACGTCTAAACCTATAAAACGAATTATGCGATTATCTCGTAGAGATAATCATTTCTTCTCAATATAACTTGGCGTACCTCCTTTTGTGAGAAAAACTAAATGTTCACTATCTCCAATATTTAATTGATGAACTCCACTAAAAGCAGTTTGAAATCCTTCAGTTATCGAGACTCGAGGATTATTGCTAAGAGTTTTTAGGTCAATGAATCCAAAAGCTGAATTATTGTTCGACTTGTCAGTTAAG
This sequence comes from uncultured Bdellovibrionales bacterium, assembly GCA_964612045.1. Classification (GTDB taxonomy): domain Bacteria; phylum Bdellovibrionota_C; class UBA2361; order UBA2361; family UBA2361; genus CAZTER01. The sequence goes on along the minus strand of CAZTER010000492.1, from coordinate 1,655 downwards.
GTTATTAATCCAGTATCCTGTCCGGGGACAGTACGGATATCAAATCCAAATTGTTTTTGTGTTCCATCTGAAGTTCTTAGAGAGAGATCTCTCTGAAGAGTAGTAGGAGCGTATAGCAACCTAGATAGGTTAGTTTTATCTTCTCCAATCTCTTTTACAACAAATCCGGGGCTATCATGTTTCTTTAGAACCGCAAACTTTCTTCCATTTACATCAAGTTCGAATGCATCCAGGGAGAGGTCTGGTGAGTGCGCGACAAATCTTGATGTTATTCGTGGAGATCCTTCTAATCCTTGAACTAGAGTTCGGGTTACTTTCTGTTCACCATTGTCAGTAGAAAGACGAAGATCTCTTCCAGCAGAGGACTCTTGAACATAAAGTCTAAATCCAGCAGATTTTAAAGGTCCTTCTATAGGAATATCTATTGTATTTGCAAGAATTGAGCTGGGGCTCATATCAATCAGAGTAGTCGTTGGACGGAGTTCTGATTGTAGATTCTGTCGGTCACCAGCGAGTTTTTGAGCGCCGATATCAACCTCAGTCTGTATAGGTGTTTGAACCTGCTTAATTTCAGCCATATTAAAAACCTTTTCTTGACTATATCTGTATTATGTCAAGGCTTAAGAGCAGCGTAGCCTAGTGAGATCTAGCTAATTCTATTAATCTGTCTTTAGCTAAAGCAGAAAGGGGAGCAGCTCTATTTTCTACAAGTGAGAGCCGTTGATTAAGTATTAAAACGGAGAGATCTTCACCAACTACAGTCGGAATATCATCAGTAAAAACAAGGGAAGATCGATATACTTGGTTAGTAATACTTTGCAGTACATCACCTATAATATTAACTCTTTGCTCTCCTTCAAATCTGAATGAAGGAGTTCCAAAGAAGATCGATGATTTATTGCCATCTTTTATTCCAAGTACCTGCTGAAGTGAATCATAAGATTGACCATTCAGTTCATGGTTGATCGCTACCTCTAATGTTTGAGTTCCTAAAAACCATTCAATTCCATTCAGGCATTTCAGCTCAAAGGGATTTCTGACTCGTGAGAGGTCATCAAAGAGGTAATATCTCGGTAGTAATTCATTATCAAATATATGAGCAAATTCTCCGTAATACCTCTGAACCTCTCTGGGTTTTGGGTGAGTATGAAATCTAGCTGTAAAATTTACTGGAGATAAGACCTCTCCTGATACGCGTCGCAAGGTATAGTCTGTAGTCCGGGAGAACCTGTTAGGTTGTATAACTGCTCTATAGAAAGTACTAACATTTCTGACAAGATCGTTATCTAATTGATCTTGATGAAGTATCTCAATATTGCTCAATGCTGAGCGTAAAAGATCAGGTGTAGATTCGCCATCAGATCCAAGTCCAAATACGCAATAGAGAAGGTCTAGTGATTTTCTTCTGGCTTGAATCTCTCTTAAAGCACTTAATGCATATGCGTCCATCATCGGGGAAAGAACACCTGTATTCTGTGGAGTTGCTATAAAATCTCCACCAACATCGCATGCTAAGACAAGATCAAATTTCTCCATCTCTATAAACTGATCAAGTGCTTGAGCTAATCCAACAGAGCCTCCGGACATTCCCAAACCGAGGACCTTTTTTATATTAAAGGAATCTTTATGTTCAGCTAGTAAGGGTTCCGGAAATG
>CAZTER010000491.1:0-2178 GCA_964612045.1 uncultured Bdellovibrionales bacterium | reverse complement strand
ACAAATGGAACTACTAGTACATCATTTTTTACATTATGAGTCCCAGTATTTTCAAAGACGCTTCCGATATTTTCAACTTCGCCTGCCCCAACTAACTGCTCAGCACTTAAGCCAGTTTCTGCGCTTAGCGTCTCCATAAGTCCCTTCAAAGAACCAGAGTAAACACTCTCGCCAGCTGGAGGAACAAATCCACGAGGAAGTTCCTTAGTAGTTCCTCCTACCACCAAGCGTCCCTGCTCTACAAGAACGATATGAGATGGAGAGTCTGCTCCTTCTACCCGAATAACCGGAACAAACAGTGCTGAAGATTTATTTGCAGTATTAGCGTTGATGTAACAGAGATGATTAAATTTAGAGCCACCACCTAAAGTTGCAGCAAAATCAACACGCACGACAAACATCTCAGGTTTATATGGATCTCTTGTTAGTCCATTTATTCCTGTAATCTCGATCTCTTTCTTAGATGCATCCAAGATACCATCTAATGGCTTTAACCCCTCAGAGATAAGAAAAGTATTGATTACAGATAATCTTTCAGCTCGAGTTAACTCACTCAGATCCACAGCATTTCCCTGAGAAAGAGATAGCTTTATCAATTCTGGAGAAAATTTATCTGCAACTGGTTGTGGAGCGGCTGTCTCTTCTAAATTACCACCGAATTCCTGACCATGTCCTAAAGTCGTCATACCAGCATCTCCTTAAATTATGCGTTTATGATTTTAAATATGTTATTATCATAAACGCATTTTAATTTTAGTCAAATCAAGATCGCTGACTGGGGGTTAAATCAATGTTAAAAGTAGCTAAGGATTTAAGGGATTTAACGCTTGTGGATAACACTCAGATACTACTAGATCTTTTTCGCTACTGCCTGCATGACGGACAATTTTTAGGTCGAGCATACGGTAGTTCGCTATCACCAAATCAATCGCTAATTTTGGATGAAATAAATCGTGGACGATACGTAACTCAGGGAGCATTAGCTAAACTTTTCAATCTTCATCAATCAAATATATCAAGAGCTATTCACCGCCTTATCACACTTGGTTATCTATCAAAGACTCGCTCAGATAAACTTAATCTATCCCTAACATCAAAAGGGTCTGCTTTTATTAAGACTAAATCACGCTTCAATTCTGAATTAGTTAGTCGTCGATGTGAAAGACTTTCTGCAAAAGAAATTAGCACTCTTGAGAGTTTAATTACTCTATTTGCTGATTACTCAGGAGCACCACAAATAGATGCAAGAACTGGAGAGTCTCCGATATTTATTGCTATCCGACGCCTGACATATTCACATGGATTAACCAACGGCAGCTATTTTGGAAGTGATGTCTCCTCAGTCGAGTGGTCGATCTTATCTGAAATCTTCTATGACAAGCGCAATACAAATGAGATCTCAAATATATTAGGGATAAAACAAAACACCCTTTCATTGCTCATTAAAGAGGCTACAAAATTAGGTCATATCCAACGAGATCTAAAATCTAGCGGAAGATCACTTGTCTTTAAACTTACTAAATCTGGAAGAGAACGACTTCAAACCGTCGAGAATAAAGCTATTCATGAACTGAATATAGCTTTATGTCAGATGCCTGAAAAAGATCAGGTCATATTCATAACATATTTTGCCAAGTATCTTGGATACGAGATGCCAAATTACTCTAAAGACCGCACTATTTATGTTTCTAATCGATTTTCAAGAGAAACGGCTGCTGAATTTGATTGGATTATTGCAAAAGAGCTATTAAAACTTCCATTAAGAGAGAGGCCTCCAACAAAAGCAATATCATCTCACGATTCTGACTCCCTTCTTGTCGCGTATAAAAACAAAGACCTAATTGCAGCAATGCGATTTAGGGCGAACAGAGAAGGTCGTTTGATCTTAAATGCCTCTGCAATTCTAGACCGCTCTAAAACTAATGAGGCAAGAGGATTAATTCTTGATTCTCTTCCTCAAATTTTAGCAAAAAATCAACGTCAAACTATCTCTCGAATTCTGGATGATTCATCAACTTTCGTATGGCTGGATCCACGGGAAGAAACATCGGAGTAAACTTTATCTCCTTACCATCAGATAACATCCAATTTACAGCTAATTTTGACTGATCTAAGTGACCAACATGCTCAAGAGCTTTTCGTGATCTCTCATTCCCGTTAAAAACATAGCCAGTTGAA
>CAZTER010000490.1:0-2194 GCA_964612045.1 uncultured Bdellovibrionales bacterium | reverse complement strand
GTACTGTACTTCGCTCCTGTTTCTCGAGAGGTTTATTTGTAACCCCTTCTCCTTTCTTCTTTGCATCTAGTAGCTCTTTTGCCTTTTTAGGATCCGGAAATTCCACTCCTTTTCCAAGATCAGCCTTTGCTAGTAATGGTTTCTCTGAAAACTTTTCCAAAGTCTTCCTGTTTTTCTTTATATTCGAGATTTCACGGATTAGAGTCCGCATCTTTTCTCGTTCTTTCTCTGGAAGTTTGGCAAGCGCAGCTTCAAATCGAGCTTTACCAGACGGATCATTTTCAGAATCTATTCCGAGACGGAAAGTATCCTCACCTACAAGAGCTAAAAATTCTGGAGACTTTCTTTTAAGGGTTGAAATTGTTGTTTCGGCGATCGGATCTGAAGAAGCAATAGAAGCTTGTAGGGTTAAGACCATCAGTGTGATGAATATAAACCTATGTAATCTAACCTTTTGCATCCCTTGCTCCTTCACCTATCCTAGCTTAGGTGTCGGCAGAGACGGTATATTTCTACACCGTCTCTCAAATACTGGTTTACTCGCGAATTACTTGGCTGTCGCAGCCCAAGAACCTCCACCATTTGATGTAGATTGGCCATCTATCTTAAGTCCAGACATCAGTATTCCAGCCGAGTTAGCCTCTTCAAATGAGCGCTTACCAAGTAGCTGAATCGCTGATTCTACCTGAGAGTCCCAAGACGACCAGTTGCCATCAGTTGGGAACTCTGGCCAAGGAGTTCCGCTACCTACAGAGGCAGCTCCAGAGGTAGTCTTGGTGTTCGCTCTGGTTGCGCTAGATGACCCTGGCAGTATGCAGTACTTTACATTTGATAGAGCGCCACTACTTGCTGAGACCTGGCTCGCGTACTGTTTATTTGACAGCTTGGCGATAGCAAATCTAGACAACTCACCTACCTGTCCTGTTGGACCACGATCATAGTGCATCGCGAAGATGTAGTTTCCGTTGTATTCGATTCTCGCCATATCTCCGAGTTCGACAACCTTGCTAGAGCCATATGAGGCAGGTATCGGGACGACATATCCAGATATCGCGTCTGAGTTTGCGTAACGTTTCTTGCCACTCTTTGCCCAAACATAACTTGTCTGAGATTGCCCAGTTGCAGAATCTCCATAGCTTGGAGATCCGTCCGTATCAACATGTCCAGGAGCTTCAAACTCGATAGCAGCCCATGGTAAACCACCAGTGCTCAACATCGGAGCTGATGATGCATATATGCTACGAAGATTCTTAGCTAGCTTGTTAGTTCCATTTCCTCCACTTGGAAGAACTGAAATCGGAGTCGAGACTGCCATAGCTTCATTTAAACAGAAGGCCGGTCCATTAGCTGCGCTGAACGGTCCTGCTGTATAATTTGTTGTATTCTCATATGAACCTGAATTGGAATACGTATCTTGGCTAGAGATCTGTTTTAGCATCTGAGTGTTTGTTAGTTTTGACAAGCACTTCAGAAGACTCTTTGAAGATGATCCACTTCCACATTTAAAGGAATTTAGATTTAAACGTGAGGTGTTCCCGTAGTAATTTTGGCCACCACAATAAAGAGTTGGTTGCACAAAACCAAAGAGTCCTGAGCTACTGCCTCGTGAGGTAGTCCTAGAGCGGGCTCTTGATCTTCTTGAATTTCCTAACAGACTGAAGCCTCTTGTAAGAAGCTGTCCTACATCTGAATAGTTATATCCATAGCTACTTCTCATATTACTTCTATTTGAGAAGCTAAGTCCTAGAGAGCAACTATTTAAAAGATCTCCTAAGGCGCTGCTTAAAAATGATTGAGATCCACTTTTGCCACAACTGCTATTTGCTCCCATGTTAACTCTGAAGGTTCCATTTCTTCTAAGAGAGAAAGCTGAAGTTGGTTTAAGCGAGGAGGAGCAATCTGTAGTAGCTGTTGCAGTAGCAGTCGGTATCGTCAGGGTAAAGGTAGGTGTAGAAGTGGGAGTCGGCGTCTGCGCATTTGCTATCCCTATAAAGATAGACAGGGAGGTTCCAATAGCCAGCCCTAAGTAGTTAATCTGAGAGGAAAAACCTTTTATTATAACTTTCATTTTATTAGCCTCGTTACACAAAACAGACCAGGTCTACGTCCTTCTATCTGAGGCTACAGACTGAATGCTTCACCTATTTACGAGATTCTATTACATTTTTTTACCCTTTGTTTTCAGTATGTTATT
>CAZTER010000489.1:0-2198 GCA_964612045.1 uncultured Bdellovibrionales bacterium | reverse complement strand
ATCTCCTTGTTCAACTACTACGCCACCATCGTACGTAAACCGCCTTTCAGCATTAAATAAAGTAAGTGCATTTGCTGAGATATAGGTAGGTTGTGAAGAATCTAAATCTCCGAATCCCTGGAGCGGGGAGCTTACTTTTTCCTCTCCAAAAGCAGTAGGAGTGCGTAGATGTAGAGATATTAAAATAATAGATAGCGTTAAGAAGCGTATATTCAGCACCTTCATTTCTTCTTTCCTCTTGCTTTAATCTCTGTTCTCACATCTCCCTCAAATCGGAAGATCTCTTTAGTAATCTCTCCAGTAAAGCGATTGCTTGATATCGAGATCTTTTCATTCTCAATGGTTACTGGTTGATCTGATGTAATTACATCTTTTATTCGATCGTACACAGCATGTTGAGACTTAGCTGTAGTACCATCACTGTATGTGGCAACGGTATCGCCACGTAATTCCGCGCTGCTTAATGATGAGCCATCAATGACAACAAAAGCTTCAGCTGTCGATAGTTTTGAACTCTTGCTGTCGTTATCAAAAATGCTAAGAACTGCATCTTTTATTAGGATGCCACCACGAGCTCCTTGTAAGCTTGCGCTATCTCCAAAGATCTCCCACTTTAGCTTTCCATCTTTGCTCTCGCTTCTATGGAACTTATTAATTGTAAATAATCCTGCTCCTGTATCTCCGACTGCTGTATTGATTGCCGCTATGCTAGGATTTGGCGTTACTAAGGGATCGGGGGTTGTTGGGTAGACTGTTTTATTAGCTAAGGGAAGGTGCGTATCTCTAGTATTAAGAAGGATTAACCCTGTGCCGAAGAAGATCGCCATTATGGCGATTGATATGATGATACTACTTCTACGACCAATCCTCATTTTATCCCTTTAGTGCTCCGTGGATCTTACATAGATCGGTTAGAAGTGGAAGGACCTGATTCAGAGGTAACATTGAAGCAGCATCTGATGGCGCCTGATCTGGATTGTCATGACATTCAATGAAGACTCCATCTACACCACAAGCTACAGCGGCTCTTGCTAATCCAGGTATAAATTCTCGTGATCCACCAGAAGATCCTCCTGACCCTCCCATAGATTGAACGCTATGGGTTGCATCAAATATGACTGGATATCCACTCTTCTTCATGATCATTAATGAGCGCATATCTACAATTAGATCTCTATAGCCAAAGCAAGCACCGCGCTCACAAAGGAGAACTTTATTATTTCCAGTAGAGGCGATCTTTGCTGCTACGTGAGCCATATCTTCTGGAGCTAAGAATTGTCCCTTCTTAACATTAACAACCTTTCCCGTTTTTCCTACAGCGAGAAGTAGATCTGTTTGTCTACAGAGAAATGCTGGTGTTTGTAGGATATCTACTACTTCACCTGCGATGCTGGCTTCTTCTGGAGAGTGGATATCAGTTAGGATTTGTAGTCCGGTAATATTTCGAATCTCTTCAAGGATTTTTAATCCCTTTTCAATTCCTAAGCCTCTCTTTCCTTGAATGCTAGTGCGATTTGCTTTGTCATAGGAAGATTTAAAGACAAGATCGATTGGAAGGTTTTTAGTGAGAGCTTGGAGCTGATCAGCAATCATCAGAGCATGATCCCTCGATTCAATCTGACATGGACCTGCAATTATTAGAAGTCTTTTATTGCCACCCACAGTTATCTTTGGGGTAATTGAAAAAGTATGATCTGTCATCTTAGTCCCTTTCTATTAAGAGCGAGCAATCTGTTATAGCCAAAATAATGATTAGAGAGAAACCCTTCAGGCGGGTATCTATCTAATTGAGTATATAGGGTATTTAATAGGTGAAATAAGCCTATCTCGAAATTATATTACCTATATTGAGAGGTAATATAATTCTACTAGACTATTTCTCAACTACTCTTAGTTCAGGCCTTTGAGAAGAGGCAGCATTTCCTCCCTGCGCTCTTAAGTCACGGAAGCTCTTTGATGCTGCTATAAAGCCACGGAATAATGGATGTGGATTGCGTGGAGTGCTCTTAAATTCTGGGTGGAATTGTACTCCGATAAACCATGGGTGTTCAGAGATCTCTACAATCTCAACGAGTTCGTTATTAGGGGATGTTCCGCTGATTGTAAGACCAGCTTTTGAGAGTTTCTCTCTATATTTGTTATTAAACTCAAAGCGATGACGATGGCGTTCGCTTATTTCATGAGTTCCGTAAGTTTTA
>CAZTER010000488.1:0-2204 GCA_964612045.1 uncultured Bdellovibrionales bacterium | reverse complement strand
TGCTATGATGCAGCCATGATTGGCGCTCAATTTCTCAATCAAAAAGAATCAAACTATTCATCTTTCCTAACTTTAGCCAAAGAACTTAAAAGGTATATTGGTGTATCTGGAACGATTGAGTTTAAAGATGGCCATGTAATGACGGATACTGCCCTATGGAAAGTAGAGGATGGCACGCCTAAGCTATTAGAAACTTTTAAGATTAAGTAAGTCCAATAAATAATTAAATCCTTAACTTAGACTAGAATCGATAGCTCTCAGATAAATTTAAAAATGCTTGAAGCAATATTACCCTGAAACTGGATGTAACTAGAAAGGGTTTTAGGCATGATAAAATCAAAACTCCTCCTCTTATCTTCAATATGCTTTTTATCCATCTCAGTGAACTCTGCTCTGGCAGGGGATTCTGGGTCATCAACTTTCTCATGCACCCCACCATTAACCGAAGCTGTTAAAGCTGGAATAAATAGCGAGGTTTCCACTAAATTCCTCTCATCCTTCTGCGGAGGAACCAGTAGTGATTCGTGTAAGGTTCATTCTGTAATCACTTCCCTAAGGTCATTTAAAACTATCACTCCATCTACAGGAACAAAGAGCGTTGTTGTTACTAATGATGCGATGCTTGGTAATATTCTGAATATTGATAGCTCCTCATCAATAAGCGGATCTACTGCATTAAAAATAACAGTATCGAATACACTAATTAATATTCCAGAATGCTCAATAAATTATGATGTTCCAGTAAAAATTAAATTAAAAGCAACGAAAAGTGGAGCTAAAAAAACTATCACATCGAATACAAACGTCCTCATAGAAAGTGCTGTTAAGTAAAATAAGAGAGGTTTTATGAAAAAAGTTCAACTCAAAGGCATAATAATTCTACTAACTATCTCACTATCTTTTATTCCTCAACCAGCGCTATCTGCTCCTAAATACAAATGCACAGCCATATCAACTGCGACTATTGGAAAAGGAATTAGAAATAAAGTTAAACAGCTAATTGAGGATCGTTTTACTGCCGGAGATTCATCTACCTCCCATGCCTCTTGTACCAATTGTTCAATATCAAGAATCTCTGTATCAATCTCTACAAAGAAAGGAACCAGCCCTAGTCAAACCATTAGCTCAATTCAGCCACCAAGTGGCTCAATATCGATTGATAGTAATAGTAAGGTAACAATTGCAAGTGGAACAAAATTAGCTACGAAGGTCCCATGTACTATAACTGACGTTCCAGTAAAAATTACTCTCGCATATAAAGTAGGAACAGCTAATAAAAGTAGTAGGGTCAGTGGGAAAGTTTCCCTGCCTGGATACTATCAATAATACATCTTTATTAGTGAATGCTATTAGTATAGCTAGGTGCCTAATCATGTAGATATCTGATACTATATCATACCATGATATGGATTAATCCGAGCAATGAAGAGTCGCTAACGATCAGAGAAACAGATCCAGCTACAGTTCCACAATTAATTGAGATAGCTCTTAAAGGCGGAAGAAGGCTCTCCAGATTACCTTTATTAAAGCGAAAAGAACTTTTATTAAGAATAGTCTCTATCTTATCAAACAGAAGAGAGGAGATCTCAGCATTAGTTGCAGTAGAGATGGGAAAGCCTCTACAATTTGCTCAACGAGAGCTCGCACGGTGCATTGAAGAGATACAGTATACAATTGAACACCTTGATGAGTGGCTTACTCCTGAAGCATGTCCAGGAGGCACTGTATATTTTGAGCCCTTAGGCACAGTCGCCGTAATATCTCCATGGAATTTTCCTATTATGCTTCCATTAAGAGGGATAATTCCCGCTCTTGCCACTGGAAATGGCGTAGTTTTCAAACCAAGTGAACTTACTCCTCGCTGTGGAATTTTAATTAGTGAAATAGTTCAATCAGCATTTCAAGAATATTCTGAAGCATTCCAGATTGCTATCGGAGGAAAAGAACTAGGGAAATCATTAGTTGAGCATGGAGTTGATCTTATTGCTTTTACTGGTTCTACCTCAGTTGGAAAATGGATAGCTGCAGAATCAAGTAAAAAATTGACTCGCTGCGTATTAGAACTAGGAGGCCTAGATGCAGCTATTGTGCTTCCAGATGCAGATCTCTCAAAAGATACAGAGCAAATTATACGAGCAAATGCTATTAATAGTGGCCAAGTTTGTAATGCTTTAAAACGAGTCTTTATTCACGAGTCGATAGCA
>CAZTER010000487.1:0-2207 GCA_964612045.1 uncultured Bdellovibrionales bacterium | reverse complement strand
GTATCTTCTCTTGAAGCTTCTTTAGTCGTTGTACAGCAAGCTAAAGATGGAGCTCAAGAGCAGCTTACTCAAGCTGAAGAGCGTCATAGAACTGTGCAGCGCGAAAGTCAGGAGCGCCAAACTCGTTTAAGGCAGCTAGCCGCTGAGCAGGGAAGTGCTAAAGGAAGAAGAGAGGCTGCTGAGAGATTAGTACAACAGATAGCCAATGATCGCGTTAGAGTAGATGAGCAAGTTAGGTCCGCAGAAGATCGTAAACTACGACTAAATGAAGAGTTATCTGTTCACGTCGCAGAGTTGAAAGCTATTGAGGGAGAGGATGAGAGCACAGCTAAAGCAGAGTTAGATGGCCTCAATCGCGAATATCAGGAGTTAGATCCTATTCGTAAAGCGAGCCGATCCGCTCTAAGCGAAGCTGTTCAGAAGGTACATTCAGTTAGAAACGAATTCGAAAGGATGCGTAATGAAGTTACTGGATTAACCTTAGATCGTCAGAGATATGAACTTGAAGTAGAGAATATTAGAGAGCGTGTATTATCAGAATATGGTGAGGTATTGCTCGATGGAATTGAAGGCGCGTTACGCGATGGTGTTGCAGCAATTGAGCCTCAAACCAAAGTTCAACTAAAAGACGAGTTGGATAAGATTAGATCAAGAATAGCGAGAGAAGGAGATGTGGATCCATCTTCAATCCAGCAGTACCAAGAAGAGAGTGTTAGATTAGATGAGTTGACAGCGCAACGAGTAGATTTAGAGCAAGCTTTGATTGCTTTAAATCGCACAGTTGAGCAGCTAACTAGAACATCTCAGGAGCGCTTCTTAGCAACATTTGAGGCTGTTCGAGAGAACTTCGGAGCATTGGTGCCGAGATTATTCGGTGGTGGAAAGGGTTCTCTAGAGCTTTCTGATCCACTTCATCCATTAGAGTCTGGAGTAGAGATTGTTGCACGACCTCCAGGAAAGAAGTTAAAGAGTATCGAACTTATGTCAGGTGGAGAAAAAGCTCTCTGCGCTACTGCACTTATATTTTCGATGTTCTTAGTCAGACCTAGTCCGTTATGCGTACTAGATGAGGTTGACGCTCCATTAGATGAAGCTAATGTTGTGCGTTTAGTCACGATGATTCAAGAGATGGGTAAGCATACACAGTTCATTATGATTACTCATAACAAGGCGTCGATGTCAGCTGCTAACAACCTAGTTGGAGTTACCATGCAAGAGCCTGGTGCTAGCCGCGTGATATCAGTAACCTTGCAAGAAGCTGTTCGGCACGTTGGATAAATTAAAAGGATTACGAGATGCAGGTAGATGTTGTTAATTCGTTATCTTGGTATGCGTCGGAGATCTTAAGAGATCCCGTTTTACTAGTAGCTCTATCTGGATGGCTTTTCGCCTTCGTTATCGCTCTACTTCTCTCTAGAGTTGCTAAGGCTAGAGATCGAGAGGACTCATTTAGAAGAGAGCGGTTAGATGGTTTGGTCGGACGTCTCGATCGCATAGAGCGTTTAGTCTCTGATGTAAGGAATGATGTTTTACGTGCAACTCAAGCACTAAAGAGTGATCTAAGTAAGTCAGCTTCAAGAGAAGGTGTCGCTCCAGTAGTAGATAGGGAAGAGGAGAGTAATACTGGTAGCGAAAGCTCTAGCAGTGAAAGCTCTGGAAGTGAAGACGACGACCCTGCCTCTGGAGATCTCAGTTCTTTAGATCAAGAGGACACCTCTGCAGAGATAGTTTCTGCTGATGATTCAGATGCTGAATCTGCCGTAGTTGTAGGCACTATAGCACCTGATACGACTTCTAGTCAGAAACGATCTTTGAACTCTAAGTTAGCATCTACTCGACGTGGATTTTTAGATCGAATCAGATCAGTTTTTTCCAGTAAACCTAAACTCGATCAGGATATGATTGAAGAGTTAGAGGCTTTAATGATTGGGAGCGATGTTGGTGTAAAGACAACAGGTGCTCTTATAGATGAGCTGAAGGAAGATCTTAAGAATGGAAGAGATGTCGAGATCTCAAATGTTGTAACCGCCTTGAAGGGTAAGATGCTAAGGATTCTTGACGATGAGAATTCTGAAGTTTCTTCCTTTGTTCCGAAGAGAACTGAATCAGGACCTAAGATTATTCTGGTTGTCGGAGTTAATGGAGTAGGCAAGACAACAACAACAGCTAAGTTGGCAAATCAATGGGCACGTTCAGGAGCCTCTGTT
>CAZTER010000486.1:0-2214 GCA_964612045.1 uncultured Bdellovibrionales bacterium | reverse complement strand
AGCGTGCAGGTAGCTGGCTTACTAAGCGATCAAGCATTTCAAAAGCTTCGAGATCCTGTATTTGATGATTACGTATAATTACTTCACCAACAGATTTACAAAGACTAATCTGAGCACTAGCAATCTCAATTATTAATTCACGAAGATCTTTTGCTTTTGAGGTATCAATCTCTAACTTTGTTGCAGATAAAGCTATCTGTCCTGTCTCTGTTCCTTCAGCTGATTGAACTTTAGCTAATCCATAAGTTTCAGGGAAATTAGCTCGAACTCTTTTAATACTATCAACAACTTCATCTAAAAGATCCTTAGCGATTTGGTAAGTAATTACTTTTGAGACTGCAACCGTTTTTACTACTGGAGCTAGATCTTCAAAATCTGTATCTCTAACAGTTAATCCTGAAAATGCAATCTGACTAGCTGTATCTAAGCCATTATCAGGATCATTAAAAACAGTCTTAACTAACTCTTCAATCTTCGGAGCAATCAAGGCAGTCGCAAATGGACATGTTGGTTTAATAGTAGATTTAGCTGTTTCAAACATTACTGAATTGTAATGGTAGTGAGATTCTTACTCAAACTAATCACAAACTAAAAACTCTTTAAGCTCCTTAGATTATTCATATTATTAACAGACAGTACCAAACATTACTTAAGTATCAGCATACTGAGATAGCCCCTTAAATTGCTTCCATCTTCTAGCTCCAACTCTGCTAACTAGTGGATCCATATCTAGGTCTCCTTTCGTTAACGGCTTTAGTTTTGAACCACTTACTCCAGTATTTAGTCTCTGGATCTCAGGTCCTGCACCATTCATTAATAGAGTAAACAATAGGTCTGAATCCTCTGCACTAATAGGCGAAGGTTTCTGAATTGCTTCAATACTGCCCTCTCCTACTTCTAACTGAATTGCAGTTAATTTCGCCTCGGCATCAAGAAATCCCGTGCGGTCTTTACCACTTCTGCAATTATAGTGAATCTCATAACCTATGAGATATGCTAAATTTAGAAGTAAAGCATTCAATTTATAAGGATTCTCGCCGAGCAAGTATTTTTTTGTCGATAATAATTCGATTAAACTATCTCGGATAACTACAACCTTATCTTTTGTTATTTGATCTACAGATTCTAACTCGCTAGTTAAAAAATTATCTACTGCATTTAACAAGAGAGTAACAGACTGAGCATTATGTTGAGCTACTATTCCATCCCAGCCGATCCCATGGATAAAACTCTTCTCATGAACAGGATAATTAAAGGTTAATATATTAACCTCTACATTAAATGACATCACCGCATCGCTTAAACTTTCTTGATTGGCAGTAATCTGTTGAATACCATTTAATTGCTCTAAAGCTTCTCTTTGCTCTTCAATAGTCATCCGTTCAACATCAAAACTATTGGGAGTCTCTGAATATGGTACCCATGTTTGTAGATCAAAGGAGGCAATATTAAGCTTAAGAATCTTTCCTTCATGCAAAATCTTTCGTTTTTCTGAGTCACCTAATTGAGTTAATTTTTTTAGCGCCATTGCAATCACTAGTTGCCTTGTGCTGTTTTTGGTCGCAGCATTCCTTACTTCAGGATTCACTTCACCATACTGAACTAATGTTCCTGACCTAAATCCATCGAAAAGGATCTCACCATTTGTGCCGACTAACTTCGTGTACCAACCATTTGGAACATAGCTACTCCGCTTATCAGAAGTAATGCTGCCTTTAAGTGAAGCACTGGATCTTCCACCTTCATGAGAAAATCCATAGTTCATTGCTCCTGGCATCTCTTCAGCAAAATGAATATTAAGAGGAGTCGAAGAATCTACAAATGAATAAGTCCTATCCTCTCTATCGATTTCAATATGATTTATTATAGGTGACCATGGTCTCTGATCTAACATCTCAATAAATCTTTGCTTTAATTGCAGCTTAATTTCCCCTCTATCACCACCTATTTCTGACTCTATACTTGAAGCAATTTTTTCTAAGATCTCACCTTTTGTACCGAGAATATCTTCTACAGAGATGTCCACATGAAGGTTATTGTCATCTCCGTTTAATAGATTAATAATTTTTGCTAATAGCTTTTCAGACCCTAAATTCAACGAGTTAATATAATTGGTAGCAACTTCAAGCCAAAGGTCTCTAAATCTTAATGCCTCATGAAGATGATGAACTGCTGGACTAGCAGTCGTTAAAGTAGCGAGTCCAAGATTCTCTT
>CAZTER010000485.1:0-2219 GCA_964612045.1 uncultured Bdellovibrionales bacterium | reverse complement strand
ACCTTTCTTACATCTTGATTTATAATCTTGATTTCAGTAAAGCGAACTTAGAGATCGTTACAGAATCTCTCCTCTATCTCGATAACAGTTAATGGACCATGTACTATTAATTGCTCTGTTAAAGCTCCAAGTCCAGGTCCAATTTCCAAAAGTTTTTCACCAGGTTTTGGATCTCCGAAATCAACGATCCCCTTTACTACTTCTGGATAAATAATAAAGTTTTGTCCTCGCATCTTGGAAGGACGAACATCTAGCTGCTCAAGCTTTGATTTAACACTACCTTTAGGAACGAACTTTGACCGCCCTCTTTTCTTATCTCTTCCTTTCATTTCAAACTAACTCCTCTAAGGGCCATCTTGGACGAGGCTCACTCGACATCTCGGAAACCTCACCTCGTCTAGCTCGACAACATCCAACGTACCCAATCATAGCAGCATTATCAGTACAAAACTCGCTCTGAGGGTAAATAACTGAAATTGGCAGGTTATTAAGTTTTGTTCGTAGTGCTTTATTAGCTGCGACACCGCCACCAAGAACCAATGTTTTTATATCAAAGCGATCAATCGCTTCTAGTACTTTAAACTCTATTGCTTCCACTATGGCAGCTTGAACTGCGTATGCCAACTCTAACTTAAGGGCTGGATCTGACTTAAGCGCTGCGTCAGAGCGCTTAACAAGTAAAGAGATCGCGGTTTTTAGTCCTGAGAAGCTAAATCCCTCACTTTCTCTCATGACCTTAGGCAGCTTATAGCGTGATTCAGAGACTGAATCCGCAAGTTTTGCTAAGGCAGCACCACCTGGATACTCCAATCCAAGAAGATTTCCAGATTTATCAAACGCCTCACCTGCAGCATCATCAATTGTTCTAGCAATAACTTGATACTGTCCGACTCCATTCACAAGAACTAACTCAGTATGTCCGCCAGACACTATAAGACTCAGAAATCTGCCTTCAGGAATCGTCTCTGTTAACGCTGCTGACCAGACATGTCCCTCAATATGATTTACTCCGATATATGGAATCTTACGAGAAGCTGCTACTGCCTTTGCAAACCCCATACCCATCAATAAGCAGCCCTTTAATCCGGGACCTTCTGTAGCAGCCACATAATCAAAGGTTTGATTTCCAACAATCTCAGCAAACAGCTTTGGAAGAGCTGTTAAATGCTCTCTTGAAGCGATCTCTGGAACAACTCCACCGTAAGCTTGGTGCACGATAATTTGCGAGGAGATCAAAGAGCTCTTTAACTCGATCTTTTCACTGTCAAATTTTAGAAGTGCAATTCCAGTCTCATCACAACTTGTTTCAATCGCTAATAAACTCTTCGCCATTGCGAACAACTTTTATAGAACTGTCTTAAGATATTTAGCGATTGCCAGAAGTTCCTGCTCTGTTCCACTTGAATAAAATGGAGTCGGACAGAACCTGGTATCCACCATCTTTCCAGATGGTCGCTCTCCGCTACGAAGATATTTAACTATATCACTCTCACTCCAAGAACCTATTCCAAGATCTACACTAGCTGTAATATTAGGCGCGATCATTTCACCTTCTGGAATCTTCACTACACTTCCACCACCTAAATAGATACTGTCAGTAAACAATCCCGCAGGAAATGTATGACAACTTCCACAGCGAGCTACTGAATCAACTAAATACTGTCCATAATGCTCAACAAAATTTTTAGGAATTGCTGGAACTGATCCTGGTACCTTGAGAGCTTTTTCAAAGAATCCTTTGGTATTACGATCTAATGAAGAAACAACTCTTTGATCATGTAGACTTCCTGCTGGAGCAAGCGTTCTTAAATATGAGATAATTGCAAATAAATCGGTATCAGATAACCATTGATAGCCACGGTGAAGCTCAGAAAGCTCACTGCCATCTGGTCTTACTCCCCCCCTAATCGACCAAACCATCTCAGAGAAACTCCACTTTCCAAGCCCATCAGGAAGACGAGTTAGATTTGAGGCGACCACGTCTCCATAGAGATCACTAAAGCTACGGCCTCCAGTTAAAGGAGACTCAGGTGTTCCATCTGCTCCGTGACAAGAGCCACAGGCAGCCAATCCATGAGTAAGAGATCTTCCCTTTGCTACAACCTCTGGAAGATAAACTTCATTAACTACCTCTGGCTCTGGGTTTACACATCCAGCAAGGACAAAAAGCGCTACCAAGACAACCTGTCCTAGTAACTTAAATCCGTAATGACCAATAG
>CAZTER010000484.1:0-2225 GCA_964612045.1 uncultured Bdellovibrionales bacterium | reverse complement strand
AATAGCACATGATCTTAACAATGCGCTTGCTGCAGTTGTCGGTCATCTACAATTAATTCGCAGCAGTCAGGATCTTCCTGCTACAAGCATAAATTCTACGGACATCGCTCTTCAAGGCTGTCAGAGAGCTTCTACTTTAATCGAACAACTCCTTGGATTTTCTAGGCAAGGGAAATACAACATGCAAGTTCTCTCGCTTCAACAAACTACCCGTGAAACAATTGATTTTTTACGAAAGGTGGTCGGAACAAATATAAAGATAATACTTGAAGGTTCACCTGAAGAGCTAAATGCCACAGCTGACTCAGCTCAAATCCAACAAGTATTAACGAATCTAATAATCAACGCTAAACAAGCTATGCCTTACGGTGGCACAATTACCTTTAAATTTGGAAGAAAGTATCGAGCTCGTCCGGAGAGATTCAATAGCCTCGCCATACCAGGATCATATTCATTCATCTCCGTGTGTGATTCAGGAATAGGTATATCACCTGAGAATTTAGATAAGATCTTTGAACCATTTTTTACCACTAAATCGAACTCCAATTCAGGCACTGGACTAGGACTATCGACTGTCTATGGCGTTATGCAAAACCATGGTGGATGGGTCGAAGTAGAATCAGCCGAGGGACGAGGCAGTATCTTCACTCTCTATTTTCCAGAACCAAGATCTAGCTTGGATAGTCAAAAAGAGAATGAGAAACTCCCTCATCAAAAAACACGCTCTACTGTTCTCGTAATAGACGATGAGCGAGTGTTAGTTGATTTAGCTCAACAATTCCTACAAAGAGCAGGTTACAGGACCTTTGGCTTCCAATCGAGCACAGAGGCCCTCAAGTGGTATCAACAAAATTGGCAACAAGTAGATCTTATTATTCTTGATATGAAGATGCCTGAAATGGATGGCAATGAATGCTTTGAGAAGATCCAGATCTCCAATCCAAATGCCTCAGTCGTAATCCTCTCAGGATACAGCAACGACCACACAGCTCAAGAGATGCTAAAACGAGGAGTTTTAAAGTTTTTTCAGAAGCCTTTGCGTTATAGCGAGTTAGTTCAATGGATCTCTGAAAATATTGCGCAATCAAAAGCTGCCTAACAGATCCAGGTCATTAACTTTAACTATCAAAGCCCTAACGATTAAGAGTTAAGTAATATATTATTGATTCTTGCGTACTCATCCGTAATCGTACGAGCAAAGCTTTCATAGGTAAAATGTTCTAAAGCATACTTACGAGCATTCTCACCGAGGTCATATGCAAGATTAGGGTCAAGCAATGCATACTTTATAGCTTCAGCGAAGCTATCTGGATTTGCTTTAGCTAGGATTGCAATCTCTGAATTTAGGACCTGTGTATGCGTTGGTAACTCCGTCGCGACAATAGCTTTTCCAGCATGAAGATAGGAATAGATCTTCATCGGTGTATTATTTCCACTTATACGAGGAGAGACCAGAAGATCAGCATCTTTAAGATATCCACCGAGATCAGAAACTGCCCTTGGCCCAATAAACTTAGTTCTATCTCCTATTCCTAACTCTTCTGCGATCTCTCGATACTTAGCAATATGATCATCTCTGCCTCCTATGATAACCAAATACAGAGATTCAATCTGTCTATAAATCTGCTGAAAAGATTCTAGCAGAAGATCAATTCCTTGATACCCTTCTAAGTTTCCAACATACAACATCACCTTAGCGTTATCTGGGATTGAGCTCTCTTTCCTTATCGAGATCTGTATGGTCTGATTCTCTTCAATCAGAGAAACGTCATGTAATATCTTTACGCTTCGAGCCTGATACTGGCGCGCTGTTACAGCAAGATCTTCACATACTGCGACTACTGATACGGCTGGACGAATAGCCATCTGCTCTAATGCTACGAAGAGAGGTTTAAATATGCGAAGGAAACGCCACTTATCTGTTAACTGCAAAGATAGACAGGAGTCCATATCGTATACATACGGCACTCCTAAAAAAGTCTTCAAAACAAAAGCAACAAAAAACGAAGGCGATGCATTTGAGGTACTTCCCCGGAATACTGTTCAGGAAGTTTATACCCAGGTCCTGAACGATCTGAATGCTGCTATCGATCTTTTGCCCGAAGAAAATGGTGTGCGTGCTACCAAGTATACGGCTTTGGCATTCCTGTCAAGGGTTTATTTGCAACAAGGCAATTATGAAGGTGCAAGAGATGCAGCAAATGAAGTGATTGAAAGCGGTTATT
>CAZTER010000483.1:0-2239 GCA_964612045.1 uncultured Bdellovibrionales bacterium | reverse complement strand
ATGCAGCTACTTGTTTGTATTCTACAGCTTGTAAGGCACTTATTATTCGTTCTGAGGCTCGGCCGTCGCCATAGGGGTTTTTACCTTGGCCGCAACAGCCAGTTTCTAGTGCTTGCAGAGTTGCGTCTAGTATGAGCTCTGGGTTCGTTCCAACAAGCACAGAGAATCCTGCACGTATGCCTTCAGGTCTCTCTGTTTTTTCACGCATGACGACTATTGGCTTTCGTAAAGCAGGACCTTCCTCTTGAATACCACCTGAATCAGTAAGTAAAACATCTGCTCGTTTCATAAGGCTAACAAATGGAACGTAGGATTGTGTAGGGCAGAGTAAGATCTGTTCATGATCTCCTAGTAAGTGCTCGACAGGACCTCTGACATTTGGGTTCGGGTGAACCGGATAAACGATGCGGACATCTGGTCTAGCATCAACAATCGCTCGAATTCCACGGCATATGCCGATTAATCCCTCGCCGAAACTTTCTCTGCGGTGAGCTGTTACAAGTACTAATTTATGGTCACTAACAAAATTAATAATTTCTTCGGATAGCTTATTTTCCTTAGCTACATTTTTATTGTCGATTTGGTTGAGTGTGTATTTTAGAGCATCGATTGCTGTATTTCCTACTAAATGAACTGTATCAGGATCGATATTCTCTTTGTGAAGTGATTCTACAGCCGCAATAGTTGGGGCAAAGTGAACAGAAGAAATTCTTCCAATTAGTTGTCTGTTTGCCTCTTCTGGGAAAGGGGATTTCAGATCATTCGTTCTCAATCCAGCCTCTATGTGACCTACTTTTATACCGCGGCAAAATGCCCAATAGGCTGCAATGAATGCTGTAGTCGTATCACCTTGCACAAGCAAGATATCTGCTCCGTCACAGAGTTTTGATGCGCTCTCAGTAAGGCGATTAATAATCTTACTACTAAGGCCAGTGAGAGTTTGATTCGGCTCCATTACATCGAGATTAAGATCGGGAAAAAAAAAAAAAAAACGTAGAAGAGGTAGAGCCATTGTCTGGTGTTGGCCGGTCAATATTACATGAACAGAATGCCCAGCTTTTCTACCTTCTAGGATAACAGGCGCCAGTTTTATAACTTCAGGGCGTGTTCCTAGAACAATAATAATCTTCACTGTTTCAACTCCTTTGCCCGATTTAATGCTACTTCAGCTGCCAAATTATCTCCTTTTTTATTAAGGAGGTTGCCAAGGTTAAGATATACCCACCATGTATTAGGGATTTGTATCTTTAAAAGCTCAAAGTATTGAATTCCTGCCTCTAATAGTTCTGGTTCCTTAAAATAAATATTGGCAACATCTACTACATTACGCTCGAAAAGACTCTGATTTTTTTTGTAACATAGGTAGGAATATATGGCAGATTCGTGTGCTTTACCTAAAAAGGCATATGCTTTTGCCCCTATTAGATAGTTTTGACAGTTTGCTGCTCCTTTTTTGATGCTGATCTCTACATCTTGAGCCGCAGCTTGATATTCCTTCTTTTCAATCTTGTAAATTGCTCGATTAGGCAAAGCATTTTCGTTGCTAACATCCAATTCAACAGCTTTGTCATAGTAGGCAGAAGCTTGTTCATTATTTCCAAGGACTTTGCTTATGATAGCGAGATTTATAAATGGAATATGCCAGTGCGGCGCAGATTCTGCAGCTTTGAGGAAGAAATCTCGTGCGACAGTGTATTCATCTTTATTTATGTGTTCTATGCCAGCGCTATAGGCTTCAAGTGCTTTTGTACTCTTTGGCGCAGCTGCGCCATAAAAAATCGTGTCCGGCTTTATGGTAAATGACAGGATAACAGCTATTACAGAATATAAAGCTGTTGATCCAACTAATGCAGCTATTGGTTTTGTATATCCAATTTTCTTTAGACTTTGTTGCTTTAGCTCGAGCCAGAACAGAGGAATCGATAGTAATGCAGCAATAATTGGCCAAAGATGGTAACGAAGATCTGCTGCGGGTGCCACAAAAAAATATGGCAATGTATATAGCAGACTGCTTCCGAGAATAACGGGAGTTAGTAAATGTCGAGACCCAGTTAAAAAACGGCTTACAAAACATGCTGTTATTATAGACAAAGTGAATAGTAGATAGATCCAAGGTCTAAATAACAAAGTTGCTTTTGCAAGCAGTGTATCGAGGACTAGATAGACTACATTACTGAACTTAGATGGAGTTGCCTTTAAATCGAAGTTATTAGTTGTAATCCCTCGATGAAATGGATAG
>CAZTER010000482.1:0-2249 GCA_964612045.1 uncultured Bdellovibrionales bacterium | reverse complement strand
AATTTATGGAGGTCTATCTGTTGGTGTGCAATTGCTTGCGCCACATCAACTAGCACAACTCCACCAACATGATGAACTGCCTCTATTATCTCCTCTAACGGGACAACAGTTCCAATTGCATTCGAGAGCGCAGTAATGGCAACAAGTTTTGGTTTCAGTTCTTTAATTTTTTTAAGTGCATCATTAAGATCCAACTCTCCGCTATCCAGAATATTAATGAACTCAAGATTAATCTTGCGTCGAGACTGGAGAAGTTGCCAAGGTACGATATTACTATGATGTTCTAAAAGAGAGACCAGAATTGTAGCGCCATCAGGAATAAGATCTCCGTAGGAAGAGGCCACCAAATTTATCCCTTCTGTGCATCCCCTAACAAAAATAACCTCTTCTGCCTTACTCGCTCCGATAAACCGAGAGATTTTTTGTCTAGCTTCTTCATATAGCTCCGTCGCATTTGCACTTAACGCATATGCCCCTCGATGAATATTAGCATGCTCATAACTAAGATAATGAGAGAGGCGCTCGATAACTATCGAAGGTTTCTGGCTACTAGCTGCAGTATCAAGATACCCCAAGTCTTTATTATCACCGGAAAATATCGGGAAATCGCGACGCAACTGAGCGCCAAGAGATTGGGATCTGGATTGGATATCTTGCATCTAACTCCTTGTGAAGTGATACCGCAGGGGTAAAACACCGTAACTTTTATGTGGCGTTCCTATACTACCACATTAGGCTAACTTCCCCGTATAGTATCGATCACTAGGTGAGGACTCAAGTTTAGATCTATGAAGAGCTCTAATTTCAAAAGCTATACATTTGATAAGGGGGGATGGGTTCTCTTTGGCTCCCTCTCTATTGCTGCTATTGCGATCCTTTACCTGGTTATTCAATCTCTCTTTTATTTATTCGATTCATTTTCAATTAATAAAGTTGAATCGCTTCTTCTCTCTAGAAAGTACGAAGATGTTGAGGAGACATTAAAAAATATCGGAGATAGTCACCCTCTTTTTGAGCTATTTGGAATTAAAGAGGATTCACATCCACAATACGTGAAACAAAGCTTGGCCGGAATAATCTCAACAATCCGTGAATTTCATAAAGCTGCACCAGAGATTACAGCGCAACGTATATCAATTATCTCTGAACGATTAGATGCCAACGGCGCACTCTCTCCACTAGTGAAAGAATCATTATCTCATATTCAAAGAATCGCTCTTTCTATCGGAGAAAAAACCGTCAGATTAAGTGAGTTAGAGCGCAGATATAAAACCATGCAAGAAGTTGCTACATCAGTAGAAAATGACTTTGATCTTCTTTCGCGCGATGTCAGTGATCTATTTTCACTAGATCGTGCTCACGAGAATTTAGAAGAAATTGCTCAGCCGTTCTATACTTCTGGAATACTTGCTGGCCTTCCTAAACTTGAAGATCTACCAGATGGGATTACAGATCCTCTCGAATTAAAATCGACGTTAATGAAACTTCATGGGGAAGTAAGAATTTCGGGGCCAGACGCTCCAAATCAATTTCGGATAGCTGTAAATCAACTACAAGAAGCAAGTAGTCAGCTCTCAAAACAATGGGAAGAAACTACAACTACATTGGATTCTTTAGGCCAACAACTTAAAGAACTTAGAGCTGAAATATCTCAAGAAAAGATAAATCTTGAGAAACAGCTCCAGCAGGCACTTTTGACCGTTATCACTGAGACAAAATCGATACTGTAACCTAATGAAATCATAACAAAAACTTAACTATTTCATTTTTTTGTTGAATATGCACTGTGGCACCCTGTATAGTGTCGAAATCTTGAGGCTCGGAACTGATTTGACTAGGTAGCCAATTGAATCTTTAACTAAGATTCCGATTGCGGCTCCTGGTCATTTTCTTTCTCGGGATTCCTCTTTGGTTATAATGCTTGCATAAACGCGCTCTTCCTCTAGATATCTTGGGATTATCGCTAAGAATTGCAGGCTAAGGGTTAGGCCAGAGATTCGAGAAAGGCATAAGTTGTAAATATGCTTTTCTGAGCCACATGCTGGGACATTCGCGAGAGTGAATCGCGGGTCGGTGAGCTTTAAAGAAGCTCATGGGGGCCTTCAGGGAATTTTTCACTTCAGAGCCACAGTAAAATTGTGGAGAAGAGAAAAAACTGAGTAGCTTCCAAGTATAACACCGAGCCAACAGGATCTTTGTCCCCTTTGTATTAGCCCTCTAGTTAATCGGCGTATGCAGACTAACTGGTA
>CAZTER010000481.1:0-2257 GCA_964612045.1 uncultured Bdellovibrionales bacterium | reverse complement strand
TTCGTGTCAGACCGTTTTTGAATTACAACTGTAAGAGAGCGATCTGACAGATCATAATCTTTAAATGCTATAAAGACTCCTGTAGACCGAGCTGTAATAGGTATGTGCATCTATCAAAAATATCAATAAAACATGACCTAATCAAAGGACAGTTATAGGCTTAAGTGAAAAAGCTTAAAATGTATTTAGTTTAGGTGTTAAATCGCTTGCTCTAAGTCATCTTCTGAGAACGATAGTCCAGCTCTTGTTTTCATAGTGAATATATCAACACCAATTTTTGATGACTCTATCCATCCTGAATAGTTAGCGCCACTACGGTATATAACAAATACAGAAGTTCCTAATGAATGTTCTACCAGAAGTCTGATATCTTCGATGTTGAAACGATTTGTTGATTGCGGATGACAGATTGTTACTTTATTAACCTTGCACATCTCAGCGTGTTTATTGTCAGCTTGTGCGTAATAATTAACTAGAGATTCTACAGTTTGGCCCATGAAAGTACTGAAATTACCAGCTAAAAGATTTTCTAATTCAATCTGTAAGGCTTCTGGCGCTAAAGCAAAGTTTCCAAGAGAAATTCTGCCAGGAAGATCGCCTATTGCAGCATTGAATAGCTCATCCACACTTTTATTTTTATCATAGAACAATCCCTGTGCACGTGGAGGTGTCGGATGAATCAATTCCATTAATATCTGTCCGCGTGCGCCTTCAGAGCTGGAAGCTGCGATAACAAAATGTAGGCGGTATGTAGGGTTTTCTGGATCTTGAGAATCAATAGCCAAAAATGCTGATTTAGCAGCTAAATTGTCTATTTTCTTCATCACATGCATCCAACTTGGGCTGGAGATCTTTAGTTTGCCCTCTGCGATAAGTCCCTCTATCCTCTCTAGAGCTGAATTCTCAAGTGGAATTAATTGCAGTCCTCTATCTTGATAGCTTTCTGTCAGTCGTGTAATCGGATCTTGCTCAAGATCTAGATTATAGGAAGTTACAACTTTGTCCTGATCTTCTGCCTCTATTCCAAATATCTCTACTTTAGCTATTGGACTATTTCTGCGTGTAAAACCCCAAGCTATTCTTTTTCCACTAGTAGTTAAGCGGATCTCTTGCAGCCCTTTTTCAGGATCATAGCTGCTAATAATAGGCTTAGATAATCCGACATCTTCACCTGTTAACATCTTTACAGCATGAACAATAGAACTATAAATCGGGTTAGGAGTTACATCTTTTATCAACTCATCCATAAAGCGCTCTTCGAGCGCGGGAGTTAAGACAACGCCGATCTGTTGTCCTATATCGATCTTCCATCCATTTCCTATCTGCTGGAAGTTGAATGTGTCTAAATGCAATCCGATAAAATCATTTTTCGATGTAGCTACAGGTTTTAGCTCTCCATTTACAGGGGGAGAGGAGGTGTCAGGAAAGATAAAGCATTCTTCTTTCTTGTCATATATTGAACCGATAATAGAGTATCGGCCGGCATCAAAGATAATTCCTGAGACCTTAATTTCATATCTTCCTGATGGATCCATTACCGAATCAGGATAATTAACAACTTCAGATCCTGATGAGCCTTTTGATCCTAATGCTGAATAAAAACTCTCAAGAGGGTTCCATGATGTAGGAGATTTTACACTCTCTTTTATTCCAAAGATCTGATTACAGATAATCTGAGCAAAATATCTTTGGTAGTTTATAGCTCCAGGTATGGCCTTCGGGAAAAGTTCCTTGCCCATCGAGACTGCCAAAGCCTGGGCAATTAACTCGCCCTGTTTATAAGGATCCTTCTCGGTGTTCAGTCTGCTATTTATTGATTGAATAGCACCTGTATCTGCTTTTCTGCTATTCGGCGCAGAGGCGACGTGTAAGTCCGGAAAAATGTCAGCAGTATACAGCGGTGATTGGTCCGCTTTATGACCGTTATTAAAAAAAGGAGCAGAAGAAGACATATTGAACCACGAAATAAGTGTAGTCCGCTAAGTAAGTTACAATGAGCTTATTTTATAAATCATTCAAGGGAAAGTTCGCTAAATTCCATTCAATTTGTGTTAAATTTCTATTTTTTAGATATTCATTAGCTTTAGAAAAGTGTTTACATCCAAAAAATCCAGTATGAGCTGAGAATGGAGAGGGATGAGGAGCCTTTAAAATTAGGTGCTTAGAAGGATCTATTCCTGCTCCTTTTTTTTGTGCATGCGCGCCCCAGAGCATAAAAACAATATTTTTTCTCTCTGAATTCAGTATGTTAACCACA
>CAZTER010000480.1:0-2270 GCA_964612045.1 uncultured Bdellovibrionales bacterium | reverse complement strand
CCTCCATACGTACGTTGGAGTAGGCCCTGCTTCTCTAGATCAACAAGATCTCGCTCAAATTCAAGTGGATGTTCTATAGCCATCGCACACATCTCTCCAATAAAAACCTCCCAGAGAGTAGCTATAAATCATCTGAGAAGCAACTGACCCTAAAAATCCCCAGGAATCAGTTAAATGCCATTATAAAGAGATTTGAAGCGCTCCAAAGATTGTGATCCACTAAAAAATTCGAGCTATATACCCCATATGGAAACAGGGATTACTCAACTAAAGTGCCATTCCATTAATGAACATAACCTTAGGAGTACAACGAGAGATATCTAGTTGTCCTAAAAGTTCCTCGCGTAATACCTCATAAGATAAATTCAGTGCCTTAATCGGTTTAACCTCTGACCCCTTGCGACGAGTAGCACTCTCCCCTGCTCCGATTAAGATACCATCTCTATCTTCTCCAGGAACAATATCCCATCCCCTCTTTGCTGGTTCATTTTTCCAATATGTTAATTGGCGCTTTGCGAGCTGTCGCGTGTGCTCAATCACAAGCTGTTGATATCGCTCTATAGTATTTTGCCCAGAGAAAACCTCCGCATATTCACGATAGCCGATCGATTTTAAAGCTGGTGCATCAGCGCCCCATCTCTCATAAAGTTTTTGACACTCATTACATAACCCATTTTGCATCATCTCTTTAACACGCCAATCAATTCTAAGATGCAACTGATCTCTAAAATACAACGGAACTATAATTATTGGGGTAAGGGATTTTTGATCAAACTTATGACGAGATAAAATAGTAGATTGCTGCTCTCCACCTAAGATGGAATTTTCGAGTGCTCGGATAATTCTGACTCGATCGTTTTGATGAATTGAGCGTAGAGAATCAGGATCTCTCTCTAACAAAAGAGCTCTAAGCTTCTGATCATCATAAGAGTTAAGCTCTGCTCGCAATTTGGCGTCAACCTCTGGCATCTCAACCAAACCATGCAATAAAGAGGTTAAGTACAGACCAGTACCCCCCACTACTATCGGCAACAGATCTCTATTCTGAATATCAGAGATGGCTTTTCGCGCTAGCTTCATATAGCGAGAGACATCACCTTGTTCATTTGGATCAAAGATATCTATCAGATGATGTTTAACATCTCTCTGCTCAGCAAGAGTTGGTTTAGCTGATCCTATATCCATCGACTTATATACTTGAACAGAATCACAGCTAACTATCTCTCCGCCAAACTCTGTGGCTAATCGAATAGCAAGTGAACTTTTCCCAGAAGCAGTTGGTCCCGCGATAAAAAGAACCTTTGAAGGATCTATCAATATATCAACGGTCACGACCAAACCATCTCTCTACTTGATCTCGTGAAAAAGCGACGATCACTGGGCGACCATGCGGACATGCGGCGCTAAACTCAGTTTGATCAAGAGATTCTAACAACGCATAGATCTCTCTAATCGAAAGCGCATCACCACTTCTAACACTAGCGTGGCAAGCCATTCTAGCTGCGATAGAGTCGTATCGTTGTTCAATAGCGGTGAATCCTTTATCTGGATGATCTGCATTTGCAATCTCGCGCAAAACTTGAACTGCTCCTTTAAATTGCAGATTTGATGGGATTGCAGAGACTAAAACTCCATCCTCTCCATATGGGGAAAATTTAAATCCAGTTCGAAGTAAAACATCGCCTTCTTCAATACAGCGCTCGACACCTTCAGCTCCTAATTTTACAACTTCGGGGACAAGCAGCTCCTGGGCAGCCACCATCTTGGAACGGATTGAATTTCTGATTAAATTATAATTGTACCGCTCATGAGCTGCGTGCATATCAATAACAATCAGTTGATCATTAAGTTGGCCGAGAATATAGCAATCTAAAACCTGTCCTATTACTTTTATCTGACTATATTTAAACCCATTTGATGTTGAAGATTCAGCTCTCTCGTTTAAAACCTGTTCTTCCTCTGCCACTCTTCGCCAATCAAATGCCAAAGATGACTCTACTCGCGGAGTATTAAATTTTGAATATTCCTGGGCTAAATTAGCTGAAGTAAAAGCAGCGTTGAATTGATTAAAGCCCCTTCTCTCTGAGGATTCATACGAAGAAGTTGACGAGGGAAAGGGAGCATCTCCTACTGCAAGAGGTGCTGAAACAGAGGCACTAATAGGCGCACTAATCTGCGCAACAGATTCAGCAACGGCTCGTCTAACAATCCTAAATATAGACTGAGAATCCCTAAATCTTACCTCGCTCTTTTGAGGATGGACGTTGATA
>CAZTER010000479.1:0-2273 GCA_964612045.1 uncultured Bdellovibrionales bacterium | reverse complement strand
ATACTCAGATCTCTGATGACAGAGAGAGTAATCCAGAGAAGTACCGGCTTTAACTTGGAACTGAGTTAACCAACGTACAGCAGATTCATAAAGTTTTATTAATTCTGGTGACAGGGTTGGAGAATCACTAGCTGCCACACAGTCTAATAGTGTTGTTTCGCCAAGATCCTGAACAAGATAACAATCTCGTTCATCGGAAGCTCCATAGACCTCTGGAACTGGCAGTCCGTGCTTACTAAAATGTTTCGAGAATCCGAGAAATGTCTCATTCTGTTTGATGTTGGCGTTATAAACACCGATCACACAGCAATCTCCAGCAGAGAGACGATACATTGCACGAGTTGAAGCATGTGCAGGAAGAGGAACTATAACTTCAGGATCTCGTCCGAAGATATTGGCGAATAGCTTTGCTAATTGAACAGCTTGCATTTATGTACCGATAATTTGCTTAATATTATCAACCGATAAGACAACAAAAAATAATATATTTCAATATGTTAGCACAGTATCGTTTTCCTTCGAAATGATTGCATCGAAAATTTCCATTCAAGCATCTGAACTAACTGAGGAGATCTAATAAATTTAGAGCTTAAAGAAGATGGGACGCGATTTAAATAATACAGAAAAAGCTGCCTTAACCCTTCTAACACTAGGCAAAGACCTAGCATCTGAAGTATTGCAACACCTCTCTGAGCAAGAGGTAAAGCGGTTAAGCCGTGCATTCATGGCTGTTTCTGAGGTTGATCGCGAAACTCAATTCGGTATTGCTCGTGAATTTAGAAATATGATGCAAGCTAGCGATACTCTTCTAGTTGATGGAAGAGAGTTCGCTAAAGATGTTATCTCCGAAGCATTTGGAGATAAAGCAGGAGAAGGACTCCTTGAATATATTACTGGTGCTCGCAAAGAACCTATTAGCGCTATTATTTCAGATGTCCCTGATAAAATTTTAAGAGGTTTCATTGCTGCTGAGCATCCACAAACCGTGGCATTCCTATTAACAAAGATGAACCCAGACCAGGCTGCTAAAGTCATTGGCCGAATGCAGGATGAAACTCAGACAGATGTTCTGCTCCGAGTAGCAAATTTAAATCATGTTAAAAATGATGTTGTTGATGAAGTTCGTGAAGTTCTTCGTTCTCAACTTAAAGGAAGTGGAAGCGAAGAGGAGGAGATTGGTGGACCAAAAGCTGCTGCTGATATCCTTAACTTCGTTGACCGCACAAATGAAGAACGTATCCTTACTGAAATTGAAGAGATGTACCCAGAGATTGCTGAACAGATCAGAAATCTTATGTTTACATTTGAAGATTGCAGAAAGATTGATGACAAAGGCGTTCAGGCAGTCCTTAAAGAGGTTCCACGTGATCAACTTGTACTTGCATTGAAGACTGCAAGTGACGAGCTACGCAACTTACTATTCCGCAATGTATCTCAACGTGCTGCTCAGATGATCCAAGAAGATCTAGATGCTCTTGGTCCAGTAAAACTAAAGGATGTAGAGAAAGCACAACAAGGAATAGTCGATATAGTAAGAAGACTCGAGGCCGAAGGAAAGATCGTCATCGGCGGTGGTGGTGCGGAAGACCAATTAGTCTAATTACAAAGAATCATTATCTAGTGCAGAATAATTTTTGAGATATCAACTTCATTATCATCTGTTGACCTCCCTTTCTTTGCTCTTTTTTCAGCCTTAAGAGGATCATCTAAAACTTCCCCTTCAAGCACTCCATCTGATGATCTAATAACTGTACTCTCTTCTTTAGGGTTAGCAGAACTAAATGGATCTGAATTTGATAAAACAAATCGAGAAACAAAGATTGATCCATCTTTATTGGTATAGCTCTGCCTTTGAGCTCCAGAGCTAAATCCACGGTTCATAAAAACACTTTCTTGAAGGCTCTTTTTAAAGCGTCTTACCTTCCATGCCACAGATATTGCTAGAATACCGAAATAGACAAAGAGTATCGCCATCACAGTAATAACTAATCTCGGAGCTAGAATTGCAAGAAGCCCCATTCCTAGAAGAAAGAGACCAGGTAAAAGAATAAATATTGTTGTGATCTGTGGTCTAAATAACCCAAATTTCAAGTTAACTCCGTTCATGGCACACTCAAAAACAAAATAGTCTCTAAAATCGAGGATCTATCTCGATATGGTCAGGACCGTCTATTTAGTATAAGCATTGATCCTAAGGAACGCCACTATAGCGCTCCATTTTCACAATAACGCAAAGGCGAGGAGACGTTATGGATATTAATATTAAATACTGG
>CAZTER010000478.1:0-2275 GCA_964612045.1 uncultured Bdellovibrionales bacterium | reverse complement strand
AATATTAAGATGATTTTTAATCCCTTTACTTTTTAAAAGCTGGCTACTGGTGCTGCTCTGCACCACTCGAGAAACAGAACCCAATTCAACTTTTGCATTTAGCAAACTCTCTTTGTAACTCTCAAGCTTAAGAGCTAAGCCCTCTGCTATCTCCTTAAGTTCAGCTCCAACTTCATCGACACTGCAAGAAGCATCTAGAATTATCTGATATGTGCTTCCCCTTCCCCAGATCCAAGCTCTAGCTGCACCTAAGCGATCCTTCGCTGACAATGCCGACTTAATCTGCTCTTCAATTGAGCTAGCCCACAACTTGGCTCTCTCAATTGAAACTTTCTCTTCCTTCCAATACTCAGCCCGTCCGCCAACTAGACTAGAAAAGACGGAGTTGAAACTAGTGTCCATAAACCATGTGGGATCTGAACCCCATTTTAGGTATCTATCATCTATAAACCGATTGGCTTCATAGCCTATCTGACAGAGATCTTTTGTGCCCTCTTCCCAAGAAAGAAACTGATTAATTATTCGTTCTGAATTGACTAGCTGTTCGCTATCAGAGGAAGATTGGGGTGGATAATCACTCATGCAGAATTCAAAATTACCTGAATATCTTGGCTTCGGTCACAGCTCAAAAGACGGAATCATCAAAGTATACCGTGATGCAGAAACGCAGTCTAATACTGTTGTTCACGCTACCCTTTCAGATCTAAGTGAAACAGAAGCTAAAGTATTAGAACTAGATCAATCTCCTGCTCTATATCACTGGAACGATCTCCTCTTCGTTAGTGGCCCTAACAATCACTGTGAAGTCGTATATTGCCGGGGCAAAGATCTGATTCCATTTGATGGGTTAGACTATGTTGAACAGATCCGTACTGCTGTCACAAAGGGCGATTCACAGCTCTTTACACTTCAGATTCAGCCCAACCAAGTATGCAACGATGCCTGCGTATTTTGCTGCACAGCAAATTATAGAGAACGACCAATCTATAAAGGAATAAAATTCTCGCTGGATGAACTTAGAGAGCTGGTTGAAACATTTGCTCGACGTGGTGGTAAGGTAGTTGAAATAATCGGCGGAGGAGAACCAACACTTCATCCAAAGTTTATTGAACTAATGGATATCATCGCAGAGCTTGGACTTAAGGTTTACTTATTCACAAATGGCTCTCAATTTGGAAATCTTAAAGGCGAACTAAACAAACCACTATTAGGTCGAATCGCAAAGACCTGCTGTGTTTTAAATGTAAGTCTTGATGGATATAGGTCACGCGAAGCGGTTCATACAAAATTATCATTTCGTAAAACTGAACTTACATTTGAGGGAATGAGATATATTCACTCTATCAGAGACCGCCGCGAGATGGGCTTCTATAACAGCTACATCCTAACCGGTGGAAAATCCCAAGCACCTAACATTCAAGACCTAGAAGAATGTATCAGCTTACAAGCTGGCTGGGTTGATTCAATCCATGTACAGAATGATTTCGTCTCTAATAGCCATTTAGAATTTGATATCGAACCGACCAGACAGATCTTGCAATCTGTAATCGACACCTACATGAGCAAGATCTACATCTATTACAATTATCCACTCATCTCGCGTTTCGGATTAAAAGTTCCTTACCAACTTTCATTACATAACGTACATTCCGACACATTCTCACACTGCTGGCGCGGGCGCCTTGCTCCAACAGTCGAATGCGGCACTAACAAAGTCTGGCCATGCGGAAAATACTCTGGCGAAGGAAACTCTAGCGATTATCAAGAATTCAAATCATTTGAGAGACAACTAGATAACCTTCTCACTTCGCCTGATTATAAAAATACACTCTCCTGCGCACCGTGTATCCACAGCTCTTATAACCATGCACTACTTGAAATTGAGAAGTGTATTAGGAAAGAGCCGGAGGGGAGGTTTTTTCATTTTTATGAGAAGAGGTAAGGAATGGAGGGAGACGAGACGATTCAACGGTCAATCACCCTCTTTAAATACCGTAAACACGCGTGACTACATTATCTTTTTAGTAAAACATTTTGACGTCAAGTGTGTCAATGAATCAGTCAAATGGATCAATGTGCAATAGTCATAAAATGTTCAAACTTAATGCTGCAATTACCATTCAATGACTGACATCTCTGACAAGCCATTAGCGAGAGTAGCTGGTCGAGCGGGACGCGGAATCAAACATTCAGCTTTCCAATAAAAAAACAAGCAGCTCTCTATGGAAAGATTTATTAAGTTTATATAAAAACCATTGAATATCAGCGAAAAATT
>CAZTER010000477.1:0-2282 GCA_964612045.1 uncultured Bdellovibrionales bacterium | reverse complement strand
CCAACCTCATGAGCCGGAAGTTCTCTCCCTGAGCAATGCGATTAACTCCACTTAGAGTAAAGTTGGAGTAGTAAAAGGCAATTGTAATAGTTAAACAGAAAAATATCTGAGCTAACATTCCATGCAATACAGATGTCCAAGCTGGCAAACCGAAGAGGACAGTTAATCCTCCAAGAATTCCCTGAATACAAACTACAGCCAAAGCAAGATAGGACAATAGTCGCACAGTCCTTCTCTTCTCATAGAGGTAAGAGACAACTACTAGTGCAATAGTTACAACTCCAACGGCCGAAGCAACTAAACGATGGAAGTGCTCATGAAATATACCTCCTACCCAATATTCAACTGGGAAGGTGAACATATTGTAACCAAAAGAGGTCGGCCAATCTGGAACAGCTAAACCGGCTTCATGACTTTTAACATTACCACCAAGAAAGATTAAGAATGCAACTGATGCAACTAATAGGTATGAAATAATTTTAAAAAGAGCAGTGAACTTACAGGGCACTAAAGTATGACTATTAATAATGGCTTTATCTAAAACTTCGCCATCTCCAGTTTTACTGCCCCCTGCCGTACATTCCATACCAACACCGTTTATAGCTTATTTTTGCCCGAAGATTATTCCATATATAGGCTATAACCGCAAAATAGGGTTGATGTAACAACTCAGTATTTATGCTATAGCCACTATCTTAGTTAAAAGTGGCCTCCAATATCCTAAGATTAGGTAAATTAGTATTAATAAATAATATTCGTAAATAATGAGCTGCTCGATAAAAAGATCAATATTAGCGATTCTAGTACTTACTATTATTATCGGAGTTTGGTGCCGATATCCTTACATTCGTAATGGCATGCCCTACTTCTACGACGAAGACGAGGCTCATCATTTCAACCGCATAGTCAACATGGTCAAACGTGGAGAGTTTGATCCTAAATACTTTCACAAACCGTCACTTCACTTCTACCTTCGAATGCCGATAGTTGCAGCCAGCTTTCTCTCCTCAGTTAAATCTGGAGAACTTAGATCTATAAAAGAGATCGTTACTTCAGATCCATATGGAGTTGGTGATTATGCTTTTAGCGCCTCTCATCCAAAGATTGCAAAATGGAATCGAGCCTGGAGCGTAACCTGGAGCTTACTTGCAATTGCACTCTGTGGATACATCACCTGGATACTCACATCTTGTCGATTAGCAACAGGCTACGCAGCTTTACTTTGTGCCTTAGCCCCAGCTCTTGTTAGCTCATCCGCACAGATCGGAGTTGATGTATTTGTTGTAACCTTAGCACTACTAACAACTCTCTTTGGAATATTGGCAGTTCGCTTAGTGAGCCGTAACAATGAGCCTTGTCAATGCAAGAGCGCAACCCCCTCTGGAGATACTTCCAAGCCATCCAACAGCCCTCTTTCTTTTATACTCGCAAGCGCTATTTCAGCAGGGTTAACAATATCGACAAAGTATAATGCAGCCCCAATTATCGTAGTTCCTATTGCAACCCTAATCTCTATCTACTTACTTAGAAATGACAGAGCTCAACAATTTAATAGGTTTCTATCTTTAAGTGCTCTAGTAATACTTATAAGCACTCTTGCCTTCTTTGCGGCCTCTCCCTTTATTCTAAATAATATCCCACTATTTCTAGATCATGTTGCATATGAAGTTTGGCACTATGCAATCGCTGGACACGGGGAATTTACTGGAGAGCCAGGGATAGGTCAGGCAATCTATTTCAGCTCTTGGTTCGCTAAAGTCGCTGTCGGATATGTAGCTCTTGGATTGGCTATACTTGGTGCAGTCTTTCTCCCCTTTAAAAATCCAAAGTTAGGAATAATCTTAGTTTCTTTTCCCGTACTCTATTTTGTTTACATGTGCCAACAAAGGGTTAACTTCCCACGTAACATGCATGTGGTAACTCCTTTTCTTGCAATATATGGTGGATATCTAATCTCTCTCGCAAACAAACTCTCTTTTAAGTCAGAGATTAAAAAGATTATTCCAGTAACGATCTGCTTAGCTGCTCTTATTCAACCTACCTTAGAGATGGTAAATTCCAGAGCTATTGCTCAGAGTAGAGGTGATACTAGGCTCCAACTTGAAGGTTGGTTAAAATCAGCCCCTCCTCTCAAAACAGCGGCATCTGGAGATCTGCAAATTCAGAGTTCTCTACTTAAAAGCTTTGGAATTGAGAGGATCAATTTAAAGTCAGAGAACGGACAAGCACTACTAGATCGAGGGTTTCAACGTTTAATACTCTCAGAGGGCTCTCAAAACACC
>CAZTER010000476.1:0-2285 GCA_964612045.1 uncultured Bdellovibrionales bacterium | reverse complement strand
TAATCCCTTATCATCTTTATAAGATCAAAGTTCTCTCGCAATTCTCCGGCTATTAATTCAATAGTTCCAGCTATTAGTGGCAGACCATCATCGCCACGCTTTAGAGTTATATTTGAGGATGCTTGAATCGAGGAGTTATCTGTTGGGCTGATGTTAACATTTGAAAGTGTCGCATTAATTAATGAGTTTGAAAAATTGTTAAGCAGAACACTTCCTGTAGCAGAGAGGGTTCCTCCATTAATTATGCCCTGAAGATTCTCGACTAAGATGGAATCTCCTTGAAGTTTGAAATTGCCATCAATGTCACGAGCTGAAATCATTCCATCTTCAATTTCGATCTCACCATCGTACAGGGATGCTTTTCCAGTGAATACAGGAGATCCGAGCGTTCCACCTATCTTTATGCTGGCATCAGTTCTCCCACTTAAATGATCGGCATCTGGAAGTAAGGATAGTAGTGTATTTAGATCGAGTGTCGCACTTGCTTCGCCTGATAATGGACCACTTAGGTCGGCATTCGCAGAGACCTTCAAGGAAGAAGAGGAGTTTTTGAGAGTTAATCCTGATAAGCGAGCTTTACCACCATTTATTGGTATTGATACCGCTTGATCCTGTGTGATTGTGTAGGGCGCACAACCAACCGCTAGTGATCTTATATCAATAGCGCCGTCTCCCTTGAGTGCTAGATCAAAGGAGCTCTTATAATTAGCTGAAGCATCTAATGATACACAACTTAACTCTGGAGAAAATAAGGAAAGATCTGGGTTGTTAATCTGAAGGATGCTATTAATCGATCCTCCTTCTGGAAAGCGGAGGGTGGTTTCGCCTGCAACTCCTTTTATCCCTTTATCAGTAATCTTAATCTTTGCGACTGATCCATTCGACTCGATCAAGGTATGTAGTAATGTTTTACCATCCTTAGTTAGGGAGATCTCTCCATCTCCAAATAGATTTAACGGTTCAAAATCTCCATTTAGAATCAATCGAGCATTTAACTCTCCACCGATTGATTTGATAGGGAGTTCCTTGATTGATAGATTACTACTTTCTAATCGAATAACAGGTTTGAGGCTTATGATTGCTTGACCTGTAATGGTATTAGGGGCTGCTAAAGAAACTATATTAAGTGCTAAAATATGATCTGCGGTGCGCTCTGCACTTATCTCCATTGGGCCAAGAGTACTTCCGTTTAATATTAGGTTATCAAGTTTTAGATCTCCCTTGAGTCTTTTGTTCTCGTTTTGAGATATGGATAAGACTCCCTTAGTTGTTAAATGAAGTCCTTCGCTGAGAGCGAGATCTTTTAACTCTATTTTTGCTTGGCCACCTAAAGGAGGAATAGTACCTGTTAACTTTAGAGGTTTATCTACCTCTATAGAGACATGCTCTCCAGATAAACTTAGTTGTGAGATCTCTGTAGCGCTTCCATGACCTATTACGTGTTTTAACCCTAATTTAGACTCTAATTTATCAACTTCAATAATTGGAACAGAGGAACTTGGCCTGATTTTAACTTTATTGTCATTCGAGTTTTTAACCTCAATTACTCCATCTCCAATTCGATTCTCTAATTTATAAGTTAAAGCTCCGCCAAAAACTCCATTTAAAAATGGACCGATAAAAGTATTCGAAGAATTTACAATAAATGTTCCACTTCCATCTAATGGGCCGCCGGCACTAGTCGAGACATTAAGTCGCAAAGATGCTCCACCAGAAGGGGACTGCAACTCTAGTTTAGAGATCGTAACCTTGTGATCATCGAGATACATCTCGGAGTCTACGGTGCCTAATTTTAATACTGGAGGAAATGGAAGATCTTTTGTGTGTGCCGTTAGCGTTTCAATTTTTGGAAATATCTTAAAATTACTCAATTCATCACGAAGCATGAGAATCTGAGCCCCTGTTCCTTCAAGAGAAATTTCTCCGAAGCTCTGAGTGAACGAGCTGTTTATCATTCTTAGTTTTCTAAGTTTTATCTTCCACCTATCTTGATTTTTATTACTGTTTGGAGAAGGAGAGGTTAGGGAGGTTATAAATTTTGTAACTACAGATTCGTCATCTACCTGATTGGCGTGTCCGCGAATTAAGCTAACATCTAGCCAGACTCTTTTTTTCTTTATGCTTGCTAATTGAAATTTAGCTCGAATCGACTCGAACCAAAGTTCACGTTTGCCGTTGCATTCAATTCTTGGGTCTTTTACTGAGGCTGATAGAGTGAGTAGGGATACGTTTACCTTCCCCATCTTAACAGAGCATCCTGTAGATTTTGTAGTTTCTTCTGAAAA
>CAZTER010000475.1:0-2291 GCA_964612045.1 uncultured Bdellovibrionales bacterium | reverse complement strand
ATATTATGGAGCCGGGACTAAAGTCCCGGGAGCACGACTACTTGCATATAGATAGTAAAAAATTAAGTTTTTACACTATAAAATATTATCAATAGCTTGCGAGCGTTCATACTACGGGGACTAAAGTCCCCGCTCCATAAGGAGTAATTATATTGCGAGGTATTAATCATCAGTCCACGTCCTCGCTCCATGATTAATTTTATTACAAATACTGCACCCTGAGCTCATCATCGATAAATTAAGGTCGATTAATAAAGTGTTTAATTAAGAATTGATGCTTATGCTTTAGGTTTCTCGAATACCATGACCTGTCTGCCACAATCTTGATCTGCATAGATCACAGGAGTTCCACGAATCGCCTGCTTACTCTCTAAAGATAAACCGTATATGTTTGCTAGGTCGGACCAAGAATCAACAGTCCGATAGTTGCCAGGCATAGGAATTTTATCGCTGTTATGCCAGATGTTGCAGAATATCATGTCAGAGAACCATAACCTCTCTAGGTCAAGTAAGCGGTCACTTAGCGTAGGACCAGTTGGGACCAATTCAACTACAATTAACTTGCCACCAGGTTTAAGAATTCGTGCAGCCTCTTCGAAAACACCATGAGCCATCTCGTCATGATGTAATACGTAGTTAAGAGTCATAATTGATACAGATTGATCTTTGACCTCTGGAACTAAGTTGTTTTTGATTAAAAAGAACGGAACAAGTGGTTGATCTTTATAATATGGAATGATGTCACCACCTTTGACAGTTACACTAGGAAATAACTCCTGAATTTTACTAGCTACTTGAGTATCTCCAGTTCCCCAGTCGAAAAGAATAGGATCTGTATGATCTTTCGGTAGAGAGGCAATCGCATTTTCTATAGCAGGCTTTACAGACTTAGCTAAGGCAACAGAGCGATCTTTAAAATGCCAATAGAAAGCATCTCTAAAAGGTCTAACAACTTCTCGAGCTTTATCAATAGGTGCTTCCTTACTATCCAGAGCTTGCATGACATCAGTCCAGAGTTTGTCATCTAAAGCCATTGTAACAATTCCAGTATGTAGATCTTTGGAGATAAGAGAGCGTAATTGAGGATCTCTCATAGCCTGAATAACTCTCTCTTCTTTCTTGAAAGTTTCAACATCTACTTTAGGAAGAGATGGAAGGACGCCCTCTAACGGGTTCCTTATTTGTGATGCGGTTGGGGCAGCGGCTAATAGGCTCATAAATGGCTCCAAAATCAAATCGTGTTTCGCTTTGTATAGAAAGATTAAAATCTAATCAAGTTTAAATATAACAAAATAATTTAATGTATTTGATATATGTCAGGATTTTGATTGATTTTAGGTGGTTAGCGGTTAAGTCTTAAATAATCGGAAGATACTAACTTTAAGATCGGGGCCTTAATCGCAAGATGGAGGGAAAAGAATGGAGGTGGGGGGAATCTCCAGATCTTACTTTGTTTATAAATCGAGTAACTAAATAGACCGTATTGTACGTCAGTTGATAACGTTGCGTATATTTTTTATTCGCTAGCATCCATATAAATTAGAGCATAATCGTTACCGTTTTTGTTAATCGGATTTTTTCTTTGGTAATCTTCATTCGGCATCTTCCATCCAAGTTTTTGATGGGCTTGCCAAGCTAAGTTTTCATTCCTTCCGATTCTAACTTCACCAAATATTCGATTTATCCCGTAGATCTTGCAGCTATCTAGCATCGTTTCATGAACAGCAGAGTATGCATGTTCACCTTTTTGCGAAAAATGATCGCGAGCTTCTTTAGATATTGCGACTAAATCAGCCCATGCAAAGCGAGGATTTGAGATCTGTAACTGATGCTCATCTGGAAAAAGTGAGTGATCTGGGAATACTCCCCATTGCCATAACCGATCACCCATTAATCCCATTTCTGCAGCTCTTGTTTTTGCTGACGAGAGGTGTGGTGATGTTGGTTCTTCTGGAAATGCGAGATGTAGAAAATAGAAACCGTGAATCTTCTCTGTAAATTCTAATGTTATCAATCTAGATGAGAATCCCCAACTCATTACCCTTAGGTCTTCCTCGGAAAATTTATATCCAAAGCCATTCTGGGGAATATGTCTATTTCGATCTATTACTAAGCGATCTGCCAACTCTTCAACTCCGAGGATCTTTGCATCAGAGCAGAATCGAGGGGCTGTATATACGACTATCTCCGGCTCTTCCGGGATATTTTTTTGTGGATATGCTTTCTCAATAATATTTTTGAAATAAGTTATTAACTCAGAATGTGTAGTTGGCCAATCCTTTGGGACTTCA
>CAZTER010000474.1:0-2292 GCA_964612045.1 uncultured Bdellovibrionales bacterium | reverse complement strand
AAAATAGATTACTCATCCAATGCCA
The DNA here is from genome assembly GCA_964612045.1 of uncultured Bdellovibrionales bacterium. GTDB lineage: Bacteria > Bdellovibrionota_C > UBA2361 > UBA2361 > UBA2361 > CAZTER01. Next base: position 2,267 of record CAZTER010000474.1, on the reverse strand, counting down.
CCGAAACTTAAGAACCAATTATCTACCATAAAGTTAGAGATATTAATTACGATCTGAGTCGGTAGAGGCAGAGCTGATCCGAAATCAGAAAAAAGATCTCCAAATGTTGGAATAACAAATATTAATAAAACTGCTGTTACTATTACTGCAGCAGAGATAACTACAGAGGGATAGATCATCGCTGTTTTGATCTCGCGCTTAAGCTTCATTGCTTTTTCATGATGGACAGCTAATCGCTCAAAGATTACATCAAGAATACCGCCGTTTTCTCCAGCCTCAATCATATTTACAAAGAGATCATCAAAGACCTGAGGACTTTTTGCTAGGCCATCAGCAAGAGTTCCACCTGTTTCTACATGCTCCTTAACGATAGCTAAAACCTTGCGAAAAGCCTTGTTGTCGCTCTGCTTAACCAATATGTCCAATGCCTGTACTATTGGAAGTCCGGCATCAATCATCGTTGCAAATTGTCGGGTAAAAAGAACAACATCTCTGCCTTTAACTTTTGGCCCAAATCCAGGGATTTTAATCTCTCTATCTAATCCACTACCCTTTGGCTTAATCTTTTTAAGATCTGGAACTATACGTTGATTACGCAGAGCACTGAGGACTGCTTGAACGTCCTTAGCATCTAATTCTCCTGTTACCTTTTTTCCGGCAACAGTTTTTCCTTCCCAAGCATAAACCGTCATATAAATCTCTCCAGTTAATCAGGTGCTGTTACCCTAATTACCTCTTCAATTGTTGTAACCCCCTCAGCCATTCGCTGTATGGCTGCTTGGCGTAACGTCATAATTCCGATCTTTGTCATTTCACGTTTCAATTCAGCGGCCGATGCTCCGTGCAGAACAGCTTCCTTGAGCTCTTCACGCATAGGCATTACCTCATAAAGAGCGATTCGACCTTTGTATCCAGTATTTGAGCATTTTTCGCAGCCACGACCTTGGCGAACTTTTATTTTCTGAGCATCATCCGGGTTTACTCCAATACCTATTAGCATATCGGTATCAACCTCAATCTCGTGAGAGCAGTTCTGACAGATTCTTCGTGCTAAACGTTGCGCTAAAATTAGATTAATCGATGATGCGACTAAAAAAGGTTCGACGCCCATATTTAGAAGACGATTTATTGTTGAAGGTGCATCATTTGTGTGAAGAGTTGAAAGTACGAGATGTCCAGTTAATGAAGCTTTAATTGCAATTTCTGCAGTTTCATAGTCTCTAATTTCACCAACCATGATTACATCTGGATCCTGACGTAGAAATGCACGCAGAGAAGCCGCAAAGGTAAAGCCGATCTCTTCGTTCATCTGAGCTTGGTTAATTCCAGTAAGGTTAAATTCGACTGGATCTTCGGCTGTGCTGATGTTTGTGTCATTTTTATTAAGCTCTGCTAAAGCAGAGTAGAGAGTGGTTGTTTTACCAGAGCCTGTTGGTCCAGTTACTAGAACCATTCCATGAGGACGTCCAATGGCCTCTTTAAAATCAAAGATCTGTTTAGCTTCAAATCCAAGCTTTGTCATATCAAGTTGTAGATTTGATTTATCAAGAAGTCGAAGGACAACTTTTTCTCCAAATAAGGTAGGGAGGACGTTCACACGAAAATCCATCTCTCTTCCATTCCCCAACTTCAATTTAATTCGTCCATCCTGTGGCAATCTACGCTCTGAGATATCGAGCTGAGCCATGATCTTTATTCTTGATGTAAGCGCATTTTTTAGCTTTAAAGGGGGGCGCATAATCTCGTATAAAACGCCATCAATTCTGAAACGTACGCGAAAGGATTTCTCGTAAGGTTCCACATGGATATCTGAAGCTCCACGTTTAATGGCATCTGTTAGGATAGCATTAACAAGTTTAACAACAGGAGCATCTTCAGTAGCTTTCTCTAGCTCTCCAATATCGATGTTATCATTGCTTTCAACAACCTCGATTGCTTCGTTTCCGAAGTCATTCATGATGTTGTCATATGAGACAGAGTTCTCATAGAAACGCTCGATAGAGCTCTTTAGATCACTTTCTGTTGTTAACATGACCTGAAGGTCTAGACCGGTCATGAATTTTATATCGTTGATAGCGACCATGTTAGTCGGATCTATCATTGCAATAGTTAGTGATTGATCTTTTCTGACTACTGGAATGATCTGATGTTTTAAAGCTATCTGATGAGGGATAATCTGAAGAAGGTTACTATCGATGGTCAAGCTTTGTAGTTCTAGTATCTGAAGCCCGTATTGATCTCCAAGTGCTTTTACGATCGCTTGCTCA
>CAZTER010000473.1:0-2293 GCA_964612045.1 uncultured Bdellovibrionales bacterium | reverse complement strand
TATCGTTATTTTTCCAGATAATCCTTGATAGCCTTTTAAGCCAAGAAGGGATCTCTTTATTGAAACTATATCGGAGGTCTCACTACTATTGATAGCTGATACAAGAATATTTGTCGCATCGTATGTCGGTATAGTCGCTAATTGTAGAATTGGCTGTCGACCAACTCTCTTCTCAAAGTCAGAAAGAAAATCTGATAAAGCAGTACTACTTGGAGCTTCCCAATATGCTACTAATGCACCAGTAGCTGCCTCTCCTGCTAAACTTTGAAACCCTGGGCTTGTTATAGTTCCTACTGTATAAAATTGCCCTTTAATTCCCACTATTCGCGCCTGTCGCATCGCATTTCCCATAGGATCGTGTCCAAGGAAGATAATCGAATCTGCTTTATTAGCCCTAATCCGAAGAGTCTCTGCTCTAAAATCTGTAGAAGCTTGATCCACTGCGATGAAATCACTAATTTTGATGCCTTGATAATTTTTAATAGTATTAGCGACTAATGACATGAAGGGATTCTTCTCGTCAAAAATAACTGCTGCAGAAATTATATCTTTAGACCTTAAATCTTCAGCTATCGCGCTACCTACACTTTCACTGAGAGTTGCAATACAAAAAATATTCTCAGGTAACTTAGCTATATCCTCATTACAATCTAAGGGATTAATTACGATAACTCCGTCTTTCTGTGCTCGCTCAGCAATAGCAAATATTCCGCCATAGGTAGAGGCAAGAATAAACTTTACCCCTTGAGATACCAGCTTAGTATAGGCGGATACAGTTTTGCTTGTATCGTATTGATCATCTTCAATTAGCAATTCAAATTGATTTTTGGCATTAAGATTCCTGTTTGCATTATCAACTACTAGTTTAGCAGCTTGTAAACTATCGATACCTAGTACAGCAGAATTCCCTGTAAGAGGTCCAATCCACCCTATTTTAAAAGCATCGGCATAAGCATTAGATACTACTAAAAGATAGATTATTAATCCGACTAGCAATCTCATATCCCTCTTATCTATTTATAACTATTAAACAATCTAGAACTATTATTTATTTAAATTACTTCAAGATTTGATAATTATCGTCTATTGACAACAATAGTCAAAATGTCAAGATTAATTGACATTATGAAAAAGCTCTATGAAAAACTCCTACTATTCGGATTAAATCAAAACGAAGCACTGGTATACCTCTCCGCTTTTAGAACTGGAGATTGTTCTATCGGAGTATTACAAAGAGAGACCTCATTACATCGTCAATTAATATATAATGCCGCCAATTCATTAGCTGCAAAAGGATTATTATTTATTAAGAGAGCTGGAGGAAGACGAAGATTCACAGTTGCACCTCCAAATACATTTATAGAGCTCTATGAATCTGGACGCCAGAATACAGTTAATTTAGTAAAAGAATTAGAGGTAGAAAAGAAAACTGCTAAATTTTCTGGAGAAGCTAAGCTATATCATGGCAACACAGAGATTCAGAAGTATTATCTTAATTCTATAGCTAACCAACCTATTCGCTCTCCAGTAAATGTACTTGGAATAGAAAGCAGTCGTTTCTTTAAGATATTTTTTAACAATCAGGACTTATACCAACATTTCGAAGAGCAAAGAGTTAAGAGAAAAATTACCTGGAACTTATTACTCTTAAGCTCCAAAGAGAAAGAAAAGATATTAAATCGCTCTAGGTCGTTATTAACGTGTCGATTGTTAAAACATGGCGTAGTCGCACCTTTTGATATAGTGGTCTGGAAAGATCATGTAGGCTTTCTAATATACGGTGAGGAGACAACGCTTTTAGATCTACCAGGAGATCCGATAGCAAGAGGATTTCGTAAATATCTATCTATCTTATGGGATCAAGGAATAGATATAAAAACAAACTAAGGAGACAGATAAGATTTTATCTGCTCCTTAGTTATGAGTATATTTTCGATCAAAATCTTTTTTATCGCGTAACGATTTTATCCTTAATAATTTTTTTAATTACAAGTGGGAACTCATAATAACGACCACTTTGATCTGATTCTTTAACTTGAAACGGAGCGCTCAACGGTGGATGCATAAATAGATTAACAATCTCCTCTCCACTTAGTGCAGTTTTTAGGTTAGTAAAAACTATGGATGCTAATTTCGCAAATTCATACGCATTATAGGCATATGCAATCTGAGAGTCATTCTTAAAATGATCTCTATAGTTCTGATGAAAAAGATCTGGGACTCTTAAATTAGGATATACAGCGCCATTCATCCCTCCGACAGAATCTTTAATCTCCTTTTCACTCTCGAAAAA
>CAZTER010000472.1:0-2293 GCA_964612045.1 uncultured Bdellovibrionales bacterium | reverse complement strand
CGATGCGATTCCATCTAAGCCTCCAATGTTCCACTGGATAGGTGCGGTCTCTTCTATTTTATTTGATTCATTGAATGAGTTCACCATTCGCTTCCCTTCGGCTATTGCTGCTATCGGAGCATTAGCTTTCTTTATTTTTTTACTAAAAGATATATTTGACCTAAGCAGTCTTACTTTATTTTCCTTTTTACTGACATTTTCTTTCGAATGGCTTAGAGCGAGCTCTTCAGCTCGAGTTGATATGGTTCATGCTGCTAGTTTATCAATCGGTTTGCTTTCTGCATTTAACGCACTTGAAAGGTCAGATAAGCGTTATTGGATATTAGCGACCGTATCCTTTGTCATTGCGGTTCTTGCGAAAGGACCAGTAGCTGTTATGTTACCTGCAATGGTCTTGTTTTGTTGGATTATTACTAACCCTAACAACAGAGGACGCAATTTTCTCTTTGTTCTGAGTTCTTTGTTGGTAACTGCTGCAATAAGCAGCCTTTGGTACTTGGCTGCCTATAATCAGGAACCACAGGAATTTTTTAATACTGTTTGGTTTGAAAACTTTGAGCGGTTTGGAGGAAGCGAGGTTCCTCACAAACACTCTGTATTTTACCTATTTGGGATGTTGATAGTAGGGATGCTTCCTTGGTCGATAGTTGTATTTTGGAGGACTCGTAAAAAGCTATCTAAGTTTCCTGAATATATTAAAGTTACACTAAGTAAAACTGATATCTTCCGTTTTTCCTTACTAGCAGCCTCATTAATCTTTGTATTTTACTCAATACCTGGCAGCAAACGAAGCGTATATTTGCTGCCAGCTTATCCATTCATTATTATCTTAGTAGTCCCATTTTTTAAGGAATACCTATCTACTCAAGTATTTAGAAATACATTTATCCTTGTAACAGGAAGTTTTGTCGCCATGCAGGCGATTGTTCGTCCTTTAATGGTTACTCCGTTAAGTAGCGAAAGATCTCTCTCAAATTTTGTTCTTACGAATTCAACAAGTTTGAATAAGTTATATTCATTTGGCTTCGAATTTTACGGAGCTTCTTTCTATTCAGGCAGACAATTTTTACGTTTTGAAGATGCTTTTACAAATGGACATGAACCAAAGATAAACGATCGCATTCTTAGTTTTGATTCAGACATATCAAAACTTGAAGACTTCTCTCGCTTGCACGGTAAACAGTTGCAGCTAGTCGATGAAACTAAACTTGATAAACGAACTGTTAAGATACTTCGGGTTATATAGGATAGGTTACATATGATTTATAAATACATCTTATTTATTATCGCCATTGGAGTTTTAGGTAGAGCAACACTACTTGAATATACAGATCTAATTGATCCGACAGAAGCTCGGTATGCAGTTGTTGCACAAGAGATGCTTAATTCTGGAAATTGGTTGACACCAGTTCTTCCTATGCCAGAAGGGATTACTCCTTACCTAGGAAAACCGCCACTCCATTTCTGGTTAACCGCGATCTCTTACAAGATATTTGGAGTGGAGGAGTGGTCTGCTAGGTTACCAAGTCTACTGACGACAATAGGAATCATAGCTGCTATTTGGATATTTTCATTTAAATTATTTGGCCCAAAGAAAGGACTAATTTCAGCTCTCATTTACCTAACATCTGGAATGGCTTTTTTCTTAGCTGGTGCAAGTGTTACAGATGTTACTTTAACATTTTTGATAACAGTAAGTATTATCTCTCTCTACTTCTCTCTTGAAGAATCAGGGCCTGCACGGTTATGGGGGTTAAATGCAGCAGTTTTTGCAGCTTTAAGTTTCTTAACTAAGGGACCTGTATCTTTAGTTTTAATCTGGTTTCCAATCCTTTTATTCTCTGTTGCGAAGAGAGATTTTAATTGGATAAAGAAATTTCCTTGGATTACATCAATTGTTGTATTTGCTGTTATTGCTGTCCCTTGGTTTGTATGTAGCGAGATAGAGAATCCGGGGTTTATTAAATACTTCTTTTGGAATGAGAACATCGCGCGTTACTTATTTAAGGAGTATGGAGATCGATATGGAAGTGGCCATGTTCATTCTTATGGAACTTCATGGTTGATGTTGATTTTAGCCTTCTGCCCATGGACTTTTGTTCTGATTGGAGTGCTATGGCAAAAAGGTAGAGTTGAATTTTCTAAGACCTTTAAGAATGATGCAAAGCTTTTATTTGTTCTCTGTTGGGCAATATCAGCTCCATTATTTTTTACCTTTGTTAGACAGCTACATGCGATGTATTTATTGCCAGCAATTCCACCGGTAAGTATTTTAACAGCGGCGCTTTTATCT
>CAZTER010000471.1:0-2303 GCA_964612045.1 uncultured Bdellovibrionales bacterium | reverse complement strand
TTCTCCTACTGCTACTATCGGTAAGCTCAAACAGTTAGCTTCACAGATGGCTAGAGGCCATGGATGGCGGAAGTTGATCCTGCGTGCTATGTCATTAGATCAGCAAAAAGAGATCATGAAGCAGATTAAAGAGAGCATTTTAACAGGGGCTCCTGTCTTCGATGACGAGCTTATAAGTCTTGATAGTGCCGGGGAGAATAAAGCCCTAGCAGAAGAGCAAGGGGCGGATTGTGCAGACTCTTGCGATTACTTTGCTAAGTAGGTTGAAGATTAATGATAGTAGTCCGAGATGTTTTTCACTCTTTCCCAGATGTCCCGGTTCTAAAAGGAGTAAGTTTTAGCCTTCCTACTGGCGAGATTGCTGGAGTAATTGGTCCTAGCGGAGGGGGGAAAAGCGTACTTCTAAAGATAATTGGGAAGGTCTTAGCTCCTCAATCTGGGAGTATTAATTATGGAGCTCCAAATGAAGATTCTTCTGATAATTTGTTAGGTGAAGAGGGTGTTAGTCTGATGTTTCAGGAGGGAGCTCTGTTCGACTCCCTTTCCGTCTTCGATAATATTGCATTTCCGCTTGTTCAGGGACGAGTGCCTTCCATGACCTTAGGTATCTCAGAACGTCAAGAGGTTCACGACCGTGTGCAAGAGATCTTGGCGCGAGTTGGTCTGTCAGCGGCTTCTCAAAAGATGCCAGCTCAGCTGAGTGGTGGAATGAGAAGACGAGTCTCTTTGGCTCGTGCTCTTGTAGCTCGACCAAAGATTCTGTTGCTAGATGATCCGACAAGTGGTTTAGATCCAGTAGCTAGTGCGATTATAATGAGGCTAATTGCGGATCTTCACAGTGAGTATAAACCAACGACACTCCTGGTGAGTCAAGATCTTCGAAGATTGCTTCCTTGTGTAAGGGAGGTATTTGCGCTTTTCGATGGTAAGATAATTTTTTCCGGTTCGTTGGAAGAACTAATGAGAGAGGGGGATCCTCGTGTGAAGAGCTTTATAGCGTGTCGCTATGATTGCGGGGCTGATTCTCAAACACTCTCTCCAGTATAAGTTTTGAGATATTGATGTTGTGAAACATAGGAATTTTATAGAAGAAGCCAGATCTCGTTTTCTTTCTGGTATTGGAACTCCTCAGAAAGGTGAGTTTATTATCGATGACTTTCAGAGAGAGGCTATCTCTGCTGTTGTTGATGGTAAGGATACTTTAGTAGTTGCACCGACGGGAGCAGGAAAGACATTTATTGCGCTTGAAGCAATTCGTGCGATCCTTGAACTTCAGTTACGAGCAGTTTACACCACTCCACTGAAAGCCCTTTCTAATACTAAGTATAATGAGCTTAAAAAGATTCTAGAGCCTCAGTATTCTGTCGGATTATTAACAGGAGACAGAAAGATTGAAGGTGATGCTGGGGTTGTTATTGCAACAACTGAGATCTATCGAAATGAGTTGTATCGTTCTGCAGAGAGGTATTCTCTCGTGGTGCTTGATGAGGTTCACTTCATTGCAGATCCACAAAGAGGCCCTGTTTGGGAGGAGAGTATTATTTTAACTCCACCATCTACTACATTATTAATGTTATCAGCCTCTATCTCTAATGCGGAAGAGATAGCAGCTTGGATCTCTGAGGTGCGCGGGAAAGAGTGCCATATAGTCCAAAAGAAGAATCGACCAGTAGAGTTGCGGTATGGATTTTTGCATCCAGATTTAGGTGTAATCCCGCTTACAGATCAGCAGGGAGCAGTTTTACGTGAAGTTCACTCTTATTATGGTTCTGTGGCATTGGATCCAAGTGGAATGCGACTTAAGAGTCGAGGATTAAAGGGTCAACCATGGAAACGAAATCGTGGTGGAAAGAGGGGGCGTCGATAAGATGTTTCGCGATTTTCCAGTTCAAAAAATTCTATTCGAACTTCAGGTCGATAATCTACTTCCTGCTATTCTGTTCCGTACTTCACGGCGTCAATGTGATCTGGATATAGAAAATCTAGAGCATGCTCGGGTCGGTAAGCTAAAGCCTGAGCAGCAAGTTGCAATTAAAGCTGAGATTAATTCCATTATTATGAAATATGGAATGGAGCGAGAGATTATTGAAGGTCATCCGCACTTTTCGATTTTGATAATGACTGGTGTCGGAGCTCATCATGCCGGACAACTATTGTTGTGGCGGTTGCTGCTTGAAGAGTTAATGTCTCGCAGCTCTTTACGATTAATGATCGCTACTGGAACTGTAGCTGCTGGAGTCGATTTCCCAGCTAGAACTGTAGTCGTTACTGCGCATAGTAAGCGTGGTTCTGATGGTTTTGGC
>CAZTER010000470.1:0-2306 GCA_964612045.1 uncultured Bdellovibrionales bacterium | reverse complement strand
ACTCTAAATATCTCCAAAGCACATCAATTGCCTTTAGCGCATCAGTCCTTAAGTTGGGGACCTCTCTCCCGCAGATCTCGCTAAAAACATAGGGATTATACATCGCAGCTCGACCTATATATCCACCTACAATTCCATCTCTATTAAGACGTTCAAGAGCAGAATTTCGATCACAGATATCTCCACTTCCACAAACTGGGATAGAAACCTCACTAGCAGCTCTCTGCACCCACTCCCAATCAGCTATCCCGCGATAAAGCTGCGCTCTAGTACGCCCATGAATAGTGATCCCTTGAACCCCTTCCTTCTCTGCTATCTTAGCTACTTCGAGGCAGTTCCTTGAATTATCATCCCATCCAGAACGCATCTTCATCGTAAGCGGAATCTTGATTGCTTTACGAACTTCATTGAATATCTTTGATAGGTGTTGTGGCTGCCGCATTAGTTCAGCACCACCACCCTTACGAACAACCTTAGGGGCAGGACAACCACAGTTAATATCAACAAGATCAGCTCCTGCATCCTGTACCATCAGAGCCGCATCTCGCATCCTTCCTATATCGTATCCAAATATCTGGATTCCAAATGGACGTTCCTCTTCTCTATATCTCATCATCTCAAGGGTCTTACGAGCCATGCGCGTCATTCCCTCTACAGAAACAAATTCTGTGATTACTAATCCAACACATCCAGGATTGAGCTCTTTTATTAAACGACGGAATGGAGAGGTAGTAACTCCACTCATAGGGGCCAATACTAATCCAGGATTGATCTTTAAATCTCCAATTGAATACTTAGAAAAACCGTCTGTTGCTGTCGTATTATTTGACAGGAGATCTCCCCGCTTTTGATCATCGGTCTGATTCATTATTTCATCCAAATTTAGAAGTTAGCCAAGTAACAGATCTGACCAATTATGGGTTCGCCACTTTATTGGTTCGACTACCTACGGCTTATGAGCCAGGCACTTTTGGACCTTCTTGGCCAATTCCTCGATTGTAAACGGTTTTGCCATGAAATCCAAACCGCCATGATCAAGGATCGACTGAACTGCACTTTCTGAACTATATCCAGATATTACGAGGACACGGATATCTGAACTTAACTCTTGTAGCTTGAAGAACACCTTATCACCGGGCATTCCAGGCATGATCATATCTAAGATTACTAAGTCAAAACCTTGCTCTGAATCCTGAAATTTTTGTATCCCTTCTGGCCCAGAGCTAGCGACCTCAACATCATAACCAAGGTGTTCTAAACTGACACACAAGACGTTTCGCACAGGATATTCATCGTCAATAATTAAGATACGATACTTATGTGGAGCAGTCCCAACCTTGTCATCATTTCCTATAACTTGAATATTTGGATCTTCTCCAATAACCGGGAGATATACGGAGATCTTTGTGCCCTTTCCAACTTCCGAATCTACTGTAATCGCACCACCGAACTGCTTAACAGTTTGATGAACCGTAGCTAATCCCAATCCTGTCCCGAAGGCTTTTTTTGTAGAGAAGTAAGGCTCAAACATTCTTCTGCGAACATCTTCAGTCATCCCGTGACCATTATCTACTACAGAGATCTTTGCATAATTCTTTGAGGAAAGATCACTGCCAAAGAACGCACTATCAAGCTCAGCGCTATCAGTGACAACTGATAAAGCAACCGTAATCTTTCCTTGAGAAGGCACAGCATCACGAGCATTAACGACTAAGTTGATAAGGATCTGTGTAAGACGAACATCTATCGCTAAAACATGTATAGCTCGTTCAGGAACAGAGAAGTCGAGAGAACATCCAGCTGGAATAGCTCCTTTTAATAATCTCGAAGTTCCTTTAACTAAAGCAACTAGATCTAATGACTGCGGCTTATCTTCATGTTTAGCCTTGGAGAAGTTCAAGATCTGTTGAGTCATGCCAGAACCACGGCGAGCTCCCTCTTCTATAGCCAAAACAGACTCAATATGTTGCCCGCTTTTAGGCAAAATAGTCTTTAGAAATGAGATGTGACCAAGGACACCAGTTAAAACATTATTAAAATCATGAGCGATACCACCAGCTAACATGCCTAGTGTTGCCAGTCTTTCACTTCGAACACTATGAGAAACGGACTGACCAGAAGATCCGCCACTACTATCCTCAGCAATTATCATCCAACCGTCAGCCAGAGGAGAGACTACAACAACTACCTCCTTGGAGTTTCCATCTGAACATTCGAATAGAGCAACACCACGCCACCCCTCTCCGATTACTAAGGGATTAGATAACCAGAAATCTGAAACAATGTTTGGCGCCTGAGATGCTGAG
>CAZTER010000469.1:0-2312 GCA_964612045.1 uncultured Bdellovibrionales bacterium | reverse complement strand
CGAATCTAAATTAACCAACGTTTTTAAATTTTAACCGTACAACTCTGGTGGTATTAAATGATATCTGCTAGCGGTCATTTTTTATTTATCTCCTCACACAGATTTGCGGACATCTTCATATCAACAGAAAAAGCAGAAGGACTTAGCCTTAAGAAGTAGATGAAGAACACGTAATAGTAAAACTACCTAAAAGTGCTCAGCGAACCAACCTGAGACCCTCTTCATGTACCGACCGAGGATATTATTACTTGCTCCGGCGAAGAACTTAGATGAAGTTGGAATTGTAGCTCCATGATGAAGCATTCCAACTACAGTAGAAAACTCTGGGCCTTTTACTAGATCTACTAATCCACCAACTCCTGTTGGCAACCCAACCCGAACTGGAACTGAAAAGATCTGCTCAGCTACTTGAGCAATATTCCCTAAATTTGCAGTTCCACCTGTTAATACGACTCCACTTGTCATTAACTGCTCGAGACCACCCCTCTGAGATTCCCCTGCTCTATGGATCTCACGTTGAGCTAACTGAAATATCTCCTGCACTCTAGGCTCGATAATCTCAGCTAAAATCTGCTTTGAAACCACTCGTGATTGCCTGCCACCGGTAGATGGCACCTCAATTGTTTGATCTTTTCGAACAGAGCTAGAAAGAGCTGTCCCATGAACACACTTAATCTCTTCAGCTGCACTCAGTGGGGTTCTTAGTCCTGCAGCGATATCATTTGTAATATGCCCGCCACCTATTGGAATAACACCAGTAAATTTTACTGCTCCATTATGGAAAAGGATTATATCGGTAGTTCCCCCTCCAATATCGATCAAACAGACACCGAGTTCCTGCTCTTCTGCAGAAAGAACAGCTCGAGCGGAAGAAAGTGAGGAAAGAACGATATCTTTAACTGTTAGTCCACAGCGGTTTGCACATTTTACAATATTTTGCGCACTGGCGACTGCTCCAGTAACGATATGAACCCGCGCCTCTAATCGCACACCAGAGATTCCAACTGGTTCCTTAATACCGTCCTGCTCATCAATAATAAATTCTTGTGGAAGAACATGAAGGACCTCTCGATCCATCGGAATTGCTACTGCTTTTGCAGCCTCAATTACCTTTTCAACATCACTGTAAGCTACCTCTCGGTTCTTAACAGCTACAATCCCATGACTATTGAATCCTCTAATGTGATTCCCAGAGATTGCAGCATATACTGCAGAGATCTGAGTCCCAGCCATAGTTTCAGCCTGCGATATGGCTTTACCAATCGCCTCTACCGTTGACTCGATGTTAATAACAACCCCCTTTCGCAATCCACGCGAAGGAGCGGTCCCTATTCCAACAACATCAAGTTTACCCTCAGGACGAATCTCAGCAACGGCTACCCGAATTGCATTCGTACCTATATCTAATCCAACTATTGTTTCAGCTTTGTTTCTCATCTCCCCACTAACCTACTACAAGAGACTTAAACCTAAAATACTGTTTTTTATTTTAGCTCTATTATGAGGTCATTTTTTAATACTAGTGCGCTTCTCCCCCATCGATGAGGGAACAGGCGCTAACCTAACGACAGCACTTTTCTGTAAGGCGAGATCGATTGACTCAATCATATGCTCGCGATCTTTGAATTCATCTAATAACCTCTTCAATCTGGAGACCTGAGTAGGGATATTCTTGCCGAGCTCAGCCAAATCAAGTCTTACACTAAACGGCAAACCGGAAATCCTAATATCTACCTCATCAAAGTTAAAAAACGAGACAAGGCTTACTAATTTTCCTGTTACTCCCTCAAGTTCATTAACCAACTCACTTACTAATTTGAGTCTAGAACGCACTGTATCTGGAGAAAGAGTTAACTCTCCGAGACCACGAACCACTACGGTTCCAGGTAAGACAGCAGAGTTAGGTGCAGGAGAGATAAACGCTCCATCATCCCCAACTACCCAACGCTCCCCACCAATCTCTGCAACCATCCCAGCTTCTCTCTCCTGAATATGGAGGATATAACATCGCAAAGACCAGAATTGGCATGGTTTAACACTAACCTCACGAACTAAGGGATATCGACTAAGCCCAGCTACTAATAGGTCTGAGTTTAATCTCCACCATAAATTGGATCTATCATAAGGAAGAAGGACTTCTAGATCTTCATGGCTCATCCTTTTTATCCCCAAGATTTCAAGCTCTCGGGTAAAAAATAGATTATGCCACGACGAACGGATCCACCATTTAGCCTCAGCAAATTCACTAGGCCACCAGATACGAAAGGCTGCGGCCGCAACTGCGACAAGAAAGATTAAAGTAGAGGTGAATT
>CAZTER010000468.1:0-2324 GCA_964612045.1 uncultured Bdellovibrionales bacterium | reverse complement strand
ATATACTTTCCATGATGGAGACTCATAGACGACTCGGTATTCAATAGGAAAAACATCTCCTTTACTTGTTACAAGTGTTCTACCTAAAGCCTTAGGAAGCTCTACCTTTTCTGAATCAATCTTAACCATGCCCTTCTTTACTGTCTCGATCTTAGACAGATAAGTTCTGGCTAATAGCTCAGAGAAAACAGATACGAATTCTACCTGCTCTTCAGGAGTGCACTTAGCCCAATTTGTTCCAAGAGAACGTTTAGACATCTCTGCAAAATCAAATCTTGGGTTTATTACCTCTCTAAGCTTTACACGGCGCTCTTTTAAATTAGCATCGCCTGGTAATGATTCTGCAATCTCTACTACTCTATCTATAGTATCTTGAACCTCTGAAAGAGCAGATTTTGCTGGCACTTCTTCCGCTAACGCACAATTAGCAGTAAGAACTAGAGAAACAGCTAAAACAACTTTAAAGAACCTGATCATGAGAAATACCCCCAATTGAAAACTCTACTATCTATTCTATTCTTCTGACTTGTTATCCATATTATGGATAAACTTTCCGACTAAATCTTCGATATCAACTACAGACTCTGTTTCTGTAACTACAGCACCTGGTTTAAGCATTAAGTCAGACGAGCCTCGAGAGATCTTTACATATCGATCTCCAATAATTCCTTTAGTGCGAATTAGTGCAATATCATCATCTTTAATTGAAACTGCATTATCGACACTGAGAGTTAACCTCGCTACTGAATCAACTAAGACTATATCTGTAACCTGTCCTACCTGCACTCCAGCAATCTCGACAGAGGCTCCCTTCTTTAAACCAGAGACATTATCGAACTCGGCAAAGATATTATATCTATTATTTCCGGTGATCTGAACATCACCTAAACCGACAGCAAGATATGCAGCGCAAGCTACAGCCACCATCATAAAAACTCCGACAACAAACTCGACTGTGAAAGTTCGCTTAGGCATCGGAATGCTTGGAGTACAAGTTTTGTCTCCACCTACACTATTGGATTTTGATTGGTCCATCTATTCTCCCTTCAATAAACTGTCTCACACATGGATCCTGCGAGTTTTTCAGCTCTTCTGGAGTTCCTTCTGAACGAAAGGTTCCATTTAATAACATAGCAACTCGATCGGATACCTGAAATACCTCTGGAATTTCGTGACTGATTACAACTCCCGTGAACTCCCAGCGCTGTTTACACTCTCTTATAAGGTCATAAACCTCTTGTCCTACTAAAGGATCCAAGCCTGTATTGGGTTCATCAAACAAAACTGTCGTTGGTTCAGTTACCAACGCACGAGCTAACCCCACACGCTTTCTTATCCCGATAGATACCTGCTGTGGTAGCTTGTCAACATATGCTGATAAGCTCAAAGCGTCCAACATGAATTCTACTTTTGCATGGATCTCTCGTCGAGAAAGAGAGGTTCTCTGTTGAAGTGGGAAAGCAACATTCTGATAAATTGTAAGAGAATCAAAAAGTGCTGCAGCTTGGAACAGAACTCCCAACTTAGATCTAATTCTATTTCTATCCCCTTCCGAACTAGAACGAGTGATATTGTCATTATCGATCCAGATCTCTCCCTCATCTGGAGATAGAATTCCCATGATCAACTTCAGAAGAACAGATTTCCCTACTCCACTTGGGCCAACGATCGCCGTCGTCTTTCCATCCTCTATGCGCAAACTAACTTTATTCAGCACTTGCTGACTACCGAATCGTTTGCTGACATTATCTATAAAGATCACGCTGGAACCTATTCGAAGAATATTCTAGTTAGGATACTAGTTAGAAAATAATCAACAACCAAAACAGCAACAGAAGCGGTAACAACACTCTGAGTAGTCGCTTTATTTACCCCAATAGCACCGAATCCTGACATATAACCTTTGTAACAGGCGACCCATCCAAAGATAAAACCAAAGACCGTAGATTTTATAAATCCTGAGTAGACATCAAGCCACTCAACAGAAGCTTCCATCTGACTTAAAAATGTTCCACTACTCAAATTTAATAGTCCGACAGAGACAAAATAACCACCGAATATTCCAACTGTGACAAAAATTCCAGAGAGAAGTGGCATTACAATAATTCCAGCTAAAACTCTGGGCGCCATGAGATAACGAACTGGATCTACCGCCATGGATCTAAGAGCATCAACCTGCTCTGTAATCTTCATAATTCCAAGCTCTGCTGTAATCGCTGAACCTGCTCTACCAATTACCATCAACGCGGTTAAAACTGGTCCAAGCTCTCTAATTAAACTTAATGCAACCATTGAACCGACATAGGCATTGGCGCCGAACTTCG
>CAZTER010000467.1:0-2325 GCA_964612045.1 uncultured Bdellovibrionales bacterium | reverse complement strand
AACGCAGATAAGAAGTTTTGTCTAACTAAGGCAGATCTAGCTGATGCAATCTATACAACCCTACCTATTGATAAGCAGAAAGCTGCACAAGTAGTCGAGTTGTACATTGAATTAATCAAAGAAGCTCTTGAGAAAGATAATAAAGTTATGATCTCTGGGTTTGGATCTTTTGAGGTCAAGTACAAGCCGGCGAGACGAGGACGAAACCCTCAGACTGGTGACTCTATAACTCTTAGAGAGAGAAAAGTTATCAAATTTAAGCCAAGTCAATTACTTAGAAAGGCAATTAACGGTCAATGGACCGAAGCCGATGAAAACATTGACGACGGTGGACTATAAGAAAACCTCGTAGTTTTAGATATTTTTAGCATCACCTTATTTAGTTTGGTCACCTATGGCCGATAACTCACATAACCTTTTGTGAGGTTACGGCACGGGGAGGGTCTTCATGCCGACCTGATACGAATTTAAATCGTATCTTAACTTACGATAGCTCCTCTGCTGAATCATGTACCGAGTCGCGGTTACTACAGCAAAAAAGAGCTACGGGCTTTTTAAGGTAGTATTATGTCGAATCTAGGACTCGTCCCTGTTCCTACAACAGAACAAAAACAAGAACCACAGCAAACCCTAAAAGAATTTTCATTTAGAGAAGCAGCAAAGACTGTCGACGAAGGTGCTGCACTAAGAAAGCAAGTTGGAGAACTCGCTGCTGAAGGCGGAAAAGCTCTTTTAAAAGCACTAGATTTCGCTGTGGGCCTTGGAGTTCGAAGTATCAAAGGAACCATTGCTGGTGCACAAGCTTTAAAAAACGCAACAGTAGCTGGATACACGGATCTAAAGAATAAATTTGATACTGCGATGGAGAATCGCAGAGAGAAGCAGGAGAATTTGATTACATCGATGCAATCTGAGCTTAACAAACAAGCTACCATGGCGATTCATGCATCTCAGCTTCCAACAGATAGAAAACTAGCTTTAAGCCAAGATCTATTAGGATTAATGAGCTCAGCTGTACAATCACTAGAAGAGGCAGATAAACTTTCTGGTAAAGAAAAGCTAGCAGCATACAAGGCTGCGCAGAGTACTCTAGAAGAGAAGATTAGTGGTTTACTTTCTGGATTAATAAAGGAACAGAAAGATATTAGTGCCGCCAAAGCACCAGAGTTAGAAAAGCAGTTTGCAGGATTAAAATCTGCTCAAGTTGAACAGATTAGAGCTGCTGATCTAGATAGAAAAACTCGTTCTGCTGAGATCTCAGAATTCAATGCCGCAATGAAAAAGGGATTGGCTGAATTGGAGACTAAACACGCTAAACCAGTCGTTCAGATTAGTTCTGAGGAGTTATTAGATACCTCACCGTCAGTTAGTTTAAGGCGTGGTATCTCATCATTGCTATCTCAATCTGCTAAGTTGAGTTCAGCACACGCACTAACTGAAGCCAAGGTGGAGCTAGTAACAAAACTCGATGCTGAATCAGACCAAAGAATGGCAGAGGTGATCGCACAACGTCGACAAGCGAAAGATGAAGCATTTGCTGCTGCTGCTGCAAAGAAACAACAGATCTTCGCTGCAAGACAGTCAGGAGTAGCTACTGATGCTCCAGGACTCACTGCTGGACCAGATGATGCTGTAACAACCGCATAAGAGTAAATAACAAAATACATAATCTTTGTTTAGGAGGTTTTAATGGAAGATACTGAGAGACTGAAGCAAGAGTTGAAGAACGATATCCAGGTTCTAGAGCAATATATCGAATCACTGCAACAACAGATGAGAGTTGAGCAGGAGTACAAAAATGATGTTCGCCTCTTTAATGAATTTATGGAAGAAGGCACGGAACAAAGTCTTTTGTTAGCCAAAGATATCCTAGATAAAGATTACATGTAACTAACTTAACGGGTGGCTATAGAGATATAGCTGCCCGTTAAAGCATAAACTGCCTTCCAACTTCTAATCCCATCCTGATATTCTCTCCCCTAGTCACTAAGATACGTTTAGATCAATAAGGATAATAACCTGAGCATGACACGTGTTGAGGGACAAAAAGTTACAGAACCTGAAAAAGGTAGTGATAGCAAAGCTCGGTCATTAATTAGCAGCGCTCCCCTCTTATCATTACAAGAGACAAACATTTGGCCTGAAAAATTCTATGAACGACATAAGTCTGGCCAGCGAGGCACTCCTCCGGAGCTAAGGAAAGATCGCGCCATCAGAGATTTCATAAAAACTCTCACACCTCGTGAGCGAAAAGATTGGAACGACAAGGAGATCGTTCCGATCGTAAGAGGCATCGTACATACCCTCCTTGCCAATGGAGTAACA
>CAZTER010000466.1:0-2335 GCA_964612045.1 uncultured Bdellovibrionales bacterium | reverse complement strand
GGTGCAATTCTTCATTCTCTTCCTTTTATTTAGCGCTACCTTTTTTGGATTTCCTGAATATTCTTACGCATATATAGGACCAGGAGCTGGCTTTGCTTTTCTTGGCTCTTCTTTTGTTTTTGTCCTAACAATTTTAATGGCGATAGCTACGCTAGCTCTATGGCCAATCCAGTGGGCTATAAGACGTATAAGGCGTCGTGGTGTAGGTAAAAATGCTCGTGCTAAACGGGTAGTCATTGTTGGACTCGACGGTCTAGAGCCAACTTTAACTGAAAAATTTATGGCAGAGGGCAAAATGCCGCACCTTAAGAGTCTTATGGAGCAAGGCTCATATAGACGACTTGGAACTACACTGCCTGCTCTATCTCCTGTCGCCTGGTCTTCATTTCAAACAGGCGTTAATCCAGGTGCACATAATATATTCGATTTTTTGACTAGAGATAAAAGGACATGCCTTCCATTACTTTCATCTACAGATACTGAGATTGAGGATAAATCAATTCGAATCTTTGGACTTAAGATTCCACGATCAAAAACTAAAGTAGTAATAAGTCGTAAGTCTACCCCCTTCTGGAAAATCCTTGGAAAATATGGAATATTTTCAAATATCATCCGAGTTCCAATCTCCTATCCTCCAGAGAAATTCACCGGAAATATCCTCTCTGCTATGTGCACTCCAGATCTCAAAGGAACTCAGGGAAGTTTTTCTTTCTTTACTAGCGATTCTACCTCATTTTCTGGACAAGCCACTGGTGGTGGATTTCAACAGCTAGAAAAGAATGGGGAGTTTTTTATTGGAGAAATCGATGGCCCTCCTTCTCCAATCGGTAAAGGATATCTAAAAGCATCATTTTCTCTAAGAAAAATTGACACGTTATCTGCAGAAATGATCGTAGATAAAAAGAAATATGTTCTTACTTTAAATCAATTTTCAGATTGGATTGAACTAAATTTCACATATAAGAGAAGTAAGATTTCAGGAATAGTGAGAGTCTGCTTAAGACAACTTGAGCCAAGTTTAAATTTATACATCTCTCCTGTTAACGCAAATCCAGCAAAGCCAGCTTTGCCGATTGCTCAACCTATCATCTTCGCTTCATGGCTAGCAAAGCAACAAGGATTGTTTGGAACTCTTGGACTTCTTGAAGATACATGGGGTCGAAACGAACACGCCATCGATGATCAGCGTTTCCTAGATCAATCATACCTCACTCATTTTGAGAGAGAAAAGATGTTCTTCGATGTGATCAAAAGAACTAGAGAAGGTGTTTGTGCCTGCGTTTTTGATGCCAGCGATCGCATTCAACACATGTTCTGGCGATATATGAGCAATGACCATCCTGCACCGGTAGAAGATCGCGAGCGCTTTGGTAATGTTATTCCAGAGATGTATCAAAAAATGGACGATTTAATCGGTCGAGTTTTAAAAGAGATTAAAAATAACGATCTTCTTTTTGTCATGAGCGATCATGGTTTTGCTCCATTTAAGCGTGGAATTAATATCAATTCTTGGCTACGAGATAACGGATACTTAACGCTTAAAGATAATAAGCAAATAGGCGCAGACTATTTCCAGGACGTAGACTGGAGTCGTACCAAAGCCTATGCTGTAGGGCTTGCTGGGCTATACATAAACGTCAAAGGCCGAGAGGTCCATGGAATAGTCCCTCAAAATGAAGTAGCTCAAATTAAAGCTGATATCTCAAAAGGACTTGAGTCACTATTAGACCCCAAAGACAGCTCTAATAGCGTTCGAAAGGTTTATGACACAGCAAAGGAGTACCGGGGCTTGTATGCAAAGGATGCTCCCGATTTAATAGTAGGATACGCTCCTGGATACAGATGTTCTTGGGACTCAGTTACAGGCACCACTGAAGAGCAAATTTTTTCAGATAATACAAAGGCTTGGAGTGGAGACCATCATGTTGACCCGCGTATAATCCCCGGCGTATTATTCAGCAACAGAAAGATAAAAACGGATAGCCCAAACATTGTGGATTTAGCTCCAACAGTGTTGGATGTTTTCTCCGTTAAAGTACCTCCGTATATGGAGGGTAAGGTCTTGGTTTGATTCCCAGTTCTAAAAGCTGTCTTTTGTACAAGTTTTAGAACGATAGCTAGCCAAATCTAAATTACGCGCTACTACTTTTATGAGGACGAGAAGATATGTTTGGTGGTTCAAAATTAAAAATTAAAGATTCTATTATCAAAAAAATCGAAGTTGCAGCACAGATCCTTGGATGCTCAGCCGAAGAATTTGCAGAGAAAGTGTTATCAGAGGAGTCTGATAAAGTTATTAATTCAACTGGTAGCAAAGAAGTTAGTGCTCAAGACT
>CAZTER010000465.1:0-2351 GCA_964612045.1 uncultured Bdellovibrionales bacterium | reverse complement strand
TTGTTGAGGTATTCAGACGAGTTCTTGGTTCTGATTGGTCAGAGAAGATGGACCATGTAATTCGTTATGCGATGTTGGCACTCCTTAATATCCCAAACTCTAGTATCTTATCTCTGCGTAAGTTATTAACTGATGATGAATACAGAGAGACTGTTCTACAAAGAGTAGATGACGAGCAGGTTCGTCGATTCTGGCAAGAGGAGTTTGTCGCACGCAGAAAGGAATTTGAAGAAGGTACGATCTCTCGAATCCTTAATCGTTTAGATCATCTATTAGCTACCGAGATGGTAAGAAACATCATCGGACAACCTATGAACCTCTTTAACTTCAGAGAGTTCATGGATACCAGAAAGATTGTTTTAATGAAGGTATCAAAAGGTATCTTAGGTGGCGAGAATGCATCCTTTCTTGGATCTTTAATCATAGGAAAGGTCTTTGAAGCTGCGATGTCTCGTGCAGACATCCCTCTAGAGTCCAGACAAGATTTCTATTTTTACATTGATGAATTTCAGAATTTTGCTACTGAATCATTCGGTGAAATACTGAGTGAATCCAGAAAATATCGCTTATGTCTAACTTTTGCGAATCAGTACCTTGGACAGCTTCCTGAAGATATCAGATTAACTATATTCGGAAATGTGGGTAACATCTTAAGCTTTAGAGTTGGTGGAAATGATGCTGCGGCGATGGCAACAGAATTTCAGCCACGCTTTGAAGGTGAAGATCTCATGAATCTTCCTGATCGAGAATTCTACCTAAAGATGTCGATTGATGGAGAGATGCAGGAAGCCTTTTCTGGCAGAACATTAGATCGCTACGTACCAAAAGATGGAGATCATGTTGCGCATGAATGCATTAAGCATTCTAGAGCACAATATTCATTACCTTTGGAACAGGCGACTGAAGCTTTAGCAGCTTCAGCACGAGCAGAAGAGCAGCCTTAAGTTAGTTCTAAATTATCATGGTTTAAAATTTGCATATTTCTGACTATCAAAGTCGGCAGCTAGCTCCTAACTTCGCTACACCATCTGATAATGCTGCTAATCTAACAGCCTCTGCCACTCTTTCAGTTATTCCAGGGTGAAAGACGCTAGGAATAATATGATGCTCATGAAGCTCATCTGGAGAGATTGTATCAGCTATTGCCTTAGCAGCAGCTAACTTCATCTGGTCAGTTATATCTGAAGCTCTGCAATCAAGCGCACCGCGGAAGATTCCAGGAAATGTTAAGACATTATTAATCTGGTTTTCATAATCAGATCTACCTGTCGCAATAATTCGAGCAAGGTCTCTAATCTCTTCTGGCATGATCTCTGGAGTTGGATTTGCTAATGCAAAAACAATTGCATTAGGAGCCATCGTTTCTACATCTTTACGGGTTAAAACTTTAGGGCGAGAAAGTCCAAGGAATACATCAGCCCCCTTAATCGCATGACTCAAGGATCCTGTTTCTTTATTAGGATTTAACTGTATAAGTAGCTTGTCGCGCCCTGGATTAACTCCAAGATCTTGCCCTAACTCCACAACGCCAAAGCGATCAACAGGAACAATATTTTTACAGCCGGCTAAAGACAACATTCTTGTGCATGCCACACCAGCAGCACCGAAGCCATTTACTACAACTTTAACATCCTGCAAGTTCTTTCCAACAACCCTAAGAGCATTCAACAAACCAGCTAACACAACTATCGCAGTTCCGTGCTGATCGTCATGAAAAACAGGGATATCCAACTTTGCTCTTAATCTCTCCTCTATCTCAAAGCATCGAGGTGAAGAGATATCTTCTAAGTTAATTCCGCCGAAGCTTGGACTAAGAGATGAAATGATATCTACAAGCTTATCAGGATCTTTTGTGTCTAAGCATATCGGAAAGGCATCAATTCCTGCAAAGTGCTTAAAGAGAGCAGCTTTTCCCTCCATCACTGGTAAGGCTGCTTTGGGGCCGATATCTCCTAAACCAAGAACTGCTGTTCCATCAGTAACGACAGCTACTGTATTACCTTTAACTGTATACTCGTAAGCCAAATTGGGCTCTTGATTAATCATCATACACACACGAGCAACTCCAGGAGTGTAAACTCTGGCTAAATGATCAGTAGTGTGAATAGGGTGTTTAGCTTGAACTGTTAGCTTCCCACCTTTATGAACTTCAAGAGTGTCGTCTCTAGAAGAGACAAGCTCAATTCCCTCAAGTCCCTTTACTCCGTCAACCAAATTTCGAGCATGATCTTCATTGCTACAGTGAACTGTTATCTCACGAATTTTAAAGTTAAAATCACCGTAAAGAAGTGACATCTCTGCTAAAGAAGCTCCGAGACTTGCTACATGTTGAACAAACCGAGAAAAGGTAC
>CAZTER010000464.1:0-2359 GCA_964612045.1 uncultured Bdellovibrionales bacterium | reverse complement strand
CTATCCCACCAGCATATTTATCCTCTAATTGCTTAGCCTGAGACGGCGGGACGCCTAAAAACGAGAGTGCTGCCGTATTGTTAAATAACCTAAGGAGGGAAGATTTCCAGAATTTATTTTGAATTTTCTCTGTGTAGATAGAGCGTTGTTTATCCAGCGAGTCAGCTACTATAAGCTCATCGATCTCTTTTCTGATCTTCGCTACATGATCGATATAAAACCTGATTGCTCTAGCAACATACCCTGCCCCGCCTCTAAAGTAGAAGCTGGTCTTTGGCCTTGAAAAATAGTGCGTATGTTTATCCCAGAAGTTGCGAGCAGTTGGGGAGAGTTTCCATCTCAAGTGTTCGCGGTATAGCTCTTTAAACTTTGGATGATATCCCTCACCAAAAATCTTAAAAAAGTCGGTGTACTCAAGGTTAAGAATCGATTTTATTTTTAACTCTAAAAGAGAATTTTGTCTGAAGTTTAAGTCTACGCAGTGAACTCTTTTAGCTCCTGCTAACAGATAATCAAGTGCATTACACCCTGCAGATGTAATCGTAAGTATCGTGTCTGTTGTAGTGATATCTAATGCGACTCGATCAAGTCGAGGATCTTCCCAGCAGCAGTTATATATTAGTGAGTTTCTGTGTATTAACTTAAATAATCGATCTGCCAAAGCTTTTGCTATCTTCATGCTACAAGACCAATATAAAATTTCTCTCTAGAACTTAATTACTACTAACTAAGTATCTAAGCTTGGTCACGTGAGAAATTGTTAAGATTATGTTGGGATACTATGAGCAAAATACTATCTAGATCTTGAAGGTTTAGAGAAGGATTTGGCGTACTCCCACATAAATAAAAATTGCTTGCGATAAGCATCTGCTAAATCAGCATTTCTTAATATGACACATTCGAGAGGAGGCCCCCAACTTAATGTTGCTAAACGATCTGCATATGAATAGATCGGAAATGGCGAGAAAAATTGTTTAGGTATCCAGCGATACTCGAGATGATCTCCCTTTAATTTGAAGCGATCGCCTTCACGTGAAATAATGCACTGTCTGACTTTGAGATCTCGGAGGTCAGAGATGAATCTATTTACCTCCTTTTTTACTATAGCTACATACATCTTCTCATCAATTCCGCTGAGATACATCGTATCTCCAGCTTTTACGGAAGCTCTGACATCGTCAAAGATCTTTAATATAGCGCCACGTCCCTGATACCGATCTATCTGCGTGAAGGTATCAAGCGAGATCTGTAAAGCCTGTGCAAGTTTTGTGACGGCTTCGAGGGATGGATTTTTGATTGCTCCAGATTCAATCTTAATTAAGGTTGCATACGGCACCTTAGCCAACACAGCTAACTGCTCCTGAGTTAAGCCCCTAGATCGACGTGATATCTGAATCTTCTTGCCAATAGAGTAGTCTGATTCTTTGCTCATAGATAAAACCTAGTAAAACTCTCTGCACTTATACTCTCATAGAAAGTTGACTAATTCTAGCCATATATTACTATCCATATACGGCTAGTTTTGTAGGAAACTTTATGTTTAAGTACGTCATATTTCTTCTCCTCCTCATGCCAGTAAATCTCCTAGCGCAAGATATTAGAGCCGGAGCTATCCTTCCCCTTTCAGGAAATTTCGCCTCTTATGGCAATGAGATTCGTGATGGATTGTCGCTCGCTATAGAAGACGCAAAAGCCAAGGATGTGTCTGTTTCGCTAACCCTAGAAGATCTTCCTAAGCCCGGACAGCAGGCAATTGTTGCACTAAAGAAATTAATCTTTCAGGATAAAATTGATTTATTAGCTGGTAACTTCTTCAACCCAGCCATGGTATCGATGGCGCCAATTCTTAATAAGTCTGAAGTTGTTGGTTTTCATACTGCAGTAGCAGATGATTTAATCTTAAGCTCCGGAGATTACGTATTCTCCGTTAACGCAAGAACGAAAGATGAAGCTCAGCTTATTTCAGAACGAATGAAGTCAAGAGGAGCAAATAATATAGCTGTTGTTGCCGTTGCTACTTCGTTCGGAGAGGAATATCTAAGGAATGTTGTTCAGTCCTTTTCTACTCTGGGTGGAAAGATAGTAATGCAAGACACTACTCCACTAGATGAGGTAGATTTCAAGACTCTATGCGGGCGTATTCGAGCATCAAAAGTAGATGCTGTATTTGCAGGTTACTTCGGAGTTTTACTTGGAAATTTTGTAAAGCAACTAAGGCAGGCTGGTGTAACTGCCCCAGTATTTACAGTTTATGAAGCTGAGGACTTCTCTGTCGTAGATGTGGCCGGCGAACTTCTTAATGGGGTGGAATACTTTATTCCAGATGGTGCTCAAAATAATCCATCATGGCTCTCTTTTG
>CAZTER010000463.1:0-2363 GCA_964612045.1 uncultured Bdellovibrionales bacterium | reverse complement strand
CTAATTGTCGCTCACCGCATATTTGGACAGGTTGAAGATACGATCAACACACTCGAGGCTGATGGTCTTATTGTTAAATCTGCAGATGGAACAATAAACACCAGAGAAGGCTATACTACTATCGCAGTAATCATCGAATCCCTAAAAACAGAGGCAGGAAGACAACCTAGTTATCTACCCATTTCAGCTATATTCATCGAAGTCCCTTCAGAAGGCAGTGAATTTCCATTCAAGCTTCCCGAACAGCAAGGGATACTAATCGATCACCTTCCAGATCTGTTACAGGCTTTTATATTAAGCTCTACTGAAGACTTAGATATCCCGGAAAATTTCAGAGTAAGCTGTGGATCCGTAGTAGCAGATCCAGCAGTTCGAAGCGATAGATACAGGGTCAACGATGGACATTCAGCAGAAACTGTCTGCCTTGATCAACGAACCTGGGCGCAACATGCTCAAACAAAGACTAGAGACTCGGCAGAGAAACTATTTCAGCTAAGTGACGAAGATCAGGAGAAGCTCTCCGAGCCTTGCGGACTAGTCTTAACAATCCCATCTCAGTGGGATTCTGCAATTTGCGAGATCATAAAATCATCAAATCATGCGAGTGTTGAACGTAGATTGTTCGGTAGCGACAAAGGTTAGTAACTTTTTACGCTCTCTCGTTGCTTCCCAAGAGGCTCTTTTTTGTAATTAAGTTACAGTGTGTAAAACAACTGCACTGTTTTTGCCGAGCAAGGTCTGACGCTCTTTCAGGGAGTACATCTTGCGCTTAACATCTCTCGCTACTCGCATTTATAATCAAAGTAAACTTTGGTAGATCGATAAATTTTCGGCCTAAATTCTACAAAATCTAATCAAACAGAGATTCATAAATTAGATCACTTTTTTAAAAACTACTCTTTTCTGAGAGGCTCGATCCCGTTGCTTGAGTGAAAAAGTTGAGCGAGATCGATCGCTTGGATCAAAAAAAATTGAGAAATTTTCAAAAAATCTAGATTGAAGTGTTGCATAAGATGACGTTTTGCCTCATATACCGATCTAGAAACGAGGCTTCGGCCAGATACGAAAAAGTCCTTGAAAGGCTTTATGGAGGAAAGACAAAGAAATTGGGAAACACCGCTGAAATAACACTCGAACCTACCCGCCAAATCGCAACTGATCCCCTCAACAGAACAGCCAAGATCCAAGGACCAAAAAACACACCAGATAGACATGATCTATCTAGACAAGGTGATAATGGATCAACCGGCCTAGAAGGCCTAACACTTAGAGTTTTACCTAGAGTAGATACAGCATCGGTAGATGCTCTTCCTCGAACAGATCTCCCGTTTGCTGACCTAAATATTCACTCCATGCCGACTAGCTCAAGAAGTGAGTTATCGACTGAAACAGCTTTGCCTGGAGCAGTATTGCCTGGGACTGGTGCAGAGACACAGAAAGTTAAAGACTTAAATGAGTTCCTACAAAGAACTGGACACTCGTTAGTTAAGCTAAGAGATCTAATGCAGAGCTCAAGCTCTACTGCTGATACTGAACTAGCAGAAGCTCTTTTTGATCTAGCTTACGAAGCTTGCGAGAAGACATTTGGAGACGAAGATGAAGGTCTATCAAAGGATGGAGTTCGCTCCAAACTACTAGATCCTGAAAGCTCTTGGGATTTCATTCTTGTAGCTAACCCTAAAGATGCAACTATTGCTGCAGGTTATGTAATTCATACTGGCAAAGTAGATAACATCCCTTTCAGTGTTGCTGAGTATATGTGGGTAGATCCTGCTTTCCGTAATGCTGGGCTTGGTTCTGCCTTTGTTAAGGATGTATTTGCTCAACTTAAGTCTCAGGGAATTCAACTTCACCTTGGAGAAGTTCACGATCCATTCTTAGCGAAGGTCCCTCTCTATGACATTATGTCAGCTGGCAAAGAACCTCAGAAAAAGCCTTTCAATGCAGCAGCTCAACTCGGCTTTTGGAAAAAGCATGGAAGATTAATAGTTGATACATTCTGGCCACAACCAGCCATGGCAAGCGGACTAAAAGAGGTAACTAAGTGGCAACTAAGCGTACATCCATTTAACGAGGAGATTCGCTCCCTTTCTCCTAAGCAGGTGCTTGCAATCTGGGATACATTCTATTCTAGATCTAACCCTGAGACTCAGGCAGATGTTACATCTACAAGAGCTAAACTAGTGGAATGGTTAAAGCCATTTGCAGCTCAAGGTGCAAATGTTCCATTCTTAAGCCTAGATGTTCCTAGAGCTTGGTCGATTCATGAGATGCTTCGCAGGAAGTCGAGTCAACCAAAACTTGAAGCTGGAACTGCAGTAAGTTAATTGCGAAGTAGATCTAGCAATCTAAAAACGCCCGTA
>CAZTER010000462.1:0-2368 GCA_964612045.1 uncultured Bdellovibrionales bacterium | reverse complement strand
TGGATGGGTCACAGGGACAGGGATACCTAACTCCGGATGAAATTGGAGCGCGAGTAGAAACTTTACATACTGCAATTAAGCGGTGGAACACAGATGAAGATGCGATCTTCAATGCCCTTGCATTAACCACTGAGGGTGAGCGGTCGGCGATCGCTGCCGCATATCGTGAACGATTTGGAGAGACGTTAAAGGATGCAATTTCCAGAGTTACATCAGGAGGAGATCGACATTTAGCCTTAGCTCTTCTTGAGAAAGGTTTTGTTGAACGGGTAGACCTTTTAAAATTTGCTACAGATCGATGGTTTTCAGATAAGCAGTTAATAGTTTCAGTTTTCGCAGGACTTTCAAAAGCAGAGGTCGCAGCTCTTGAGAAAGATTGGAAAGCGCAAGGTGGAGGATCTCTTCGAGACCTTGCAATTAAAAATCTCTCTGGCGATGAGGAGTTCGACGCACTTCTCGCCCTTGAGGGAGCTCCAGATACGGTAGAGGAGATGATCTCTCAGGTAGATCGAAGAGTAGCTCATGAAAGGAGTGGAATCGGTGGATTTTTCATAGATCTATTTTCAGATAAAGGTACAAAGTTAGAAGAAACTCAACGGACCCTCCACCAAGAATATGAGAAGATGCGTAAGGATGGCACCCTCGGATTAGCAGCTAGCCAGAGTAGGTTGGTAGAGCTAACGGCAGGAGCCATGGAGTCAGCAACATCTTATCGAGCTCTTCGTGATACTGTTGCCACTTGGACAAGAGAGATTCTTGCTACAACAGCACTAATTGTTGTTAGTATAGCTGCCCTTGCTGTCTCTGCTCCGTTATGGGCTGTATTCTTGATAGCAGCTGGTACAAGTTTGTTAGTTCGAGCAGGTGTAAATGCTTTATTTCAAGGTAAAGGATATGGGTCTGATGAGCTTATGTCAGATGCTGGCTCAGCAGTTGTCGATGGAGCTAGTGCCCTTATCCCTGCTGCATCTAGAGGATGGGTCTTAGCTCGGACAGCAGCAATGGCTGAAAAGACAGTATTGCAATGTGCTCTTAAGGGTGCGGTTCAAGGTGCTATTTTAGGGGGTATCTCAGGAGATACGCGCGAAGGATTTTCATCGACTCTGTCAGCTAAAACTTGGAACAATGGAATTCTTGTTGGCCTAGGAGAGATCTCAACAAAAACTCTTAAAGGAATTGCATTAGGAGCAGTTATTGGAGCGCCTCTCGGAGCTACACAAGGAGCCTTAGCGAAATTAGCTCAACCTCTTCAGCGTGGAAACTTACTCTCTTGGGTTGATGGAGCTAAAGAGAAGTTTTTTGGTGGTACACGAGTAATGATGGAAGAGAGCGGTCAGCTAACTTTCTTCAGTACAGTTACAAAACAATTATCCTCCCTTAGCTCTTCAGCCGGAGGAATAGGATCGATTGTCTCTGCTTTGTTAGGATCTGATTCAAAAGAAGGAGAGAGAAAGATTCAAGTAGCAGAGATCCCGATGCTTGTCGGGGCAATTTTTATTCCATCAACTGAAGTTAGTGGAGTGGTATCTGAAAGGTCGATTATATCGAGGAGAGAGAGACTTATTGGTAAAGAAGCTAGCTATAAAGCTTTGCCAGAGGTTAATCAGAAGAAGGAGCAGCTTCAACAACTTTTAGATGATCCTACTAGAATTCATGCGCATCAACATGCTCTAGCTGAGCGATTGAGGGTAGATAAAGCTGCTAGTCAGAACGCTTCATTCGTTGTGTTAGGTGATAATAAGCAGCCAGACTCTATTAAGAACTCGAATGTCATACCTGAATCTCTAATAAATAGTAGGGGAGGTAGTCAGAGTTTAACTTCGAGTAACTCAAGTACGTCAGTAGTAAATGCTCTTGTAGATGTAGAGACTAAGAAAAATATATCAACTGCAGAACAACTCACTGCAAATAAAGACAAAGCTAATACTGAAGTTTCGCAAGGTGCTAATAATGTAGCGAATCAGGTTGCTAGTCAGGTATTTTTTGCACAAGCAGGGCGTAGAGATTCTGTTGTTAAGCAACAGGGAGGAGAAGAAGTATCGTCAAGTTTGCAGAGTTCAAGCGAGGGCTTAAAAAGTGAACTAAGTGTTGATAAGGTCTCAATGCAACGTGAGTTGCAATCTGCGATTTCTATCGCTCAACCAAATAAGGGACTAAATGGAATTTCTCCTTCCATATCGTTGGAGAATTCTAGTGGGGTAGGAGTTGGTCAAGTAAAGACAATGGATATTACTCAGCAGCATGGGGTTATAAACGAAAACTCTAGTATACAAGCAAGAACAAGCTCCGTTTTAAATGGAAGAACTTTAGAGCTGGCGTCAGGAAATGCCAATGAGGCCATTAGATCAACCGCATCTACGCAGAACTT
>CAZTER010000461.1:0-2373 GCA_964612045.1 uncultured Bdellovibrionales bacterium | reverse complement strand
ATTAGATTTATTTTATAAATATGATTTCAGATATTTAGCGTGACATTAAATATTCTTATCTATTAATTATCTAGTTGAAACTCTACGACTAACTTGAGAGCTCGCTCCTCGATTATCCATCGCTGTAATTACAAGGGAGTAACGTTTCTTAAATGTAAGTGAGAAACGTTTTGTATATCGACTTCCTTTCTTTGGAATACTTATAGTTCGAGAGGCAAGGCCACTCGCTCTAATACTAGATTTTACAGAGCTGATTCCATCTGAATCACTTGCAATTAAATTTATCTCTATAGTGGCCTTGCGCCTATTCTTTCTTGATGTGAGTTTTTTTACAGTTATACTTGGAGGTTGATTTATATCATCTTCAGGTGTCTCCATATCGCTGTCTTCATCAGATGGAAATGAATCCAAGGATGTTGCTCTAGCAAACGCTCCTGGTGGACGTGCTGTAACGCTAACTGCTGCACCAGAGAACTCGCGAGTCGGGTTATTACCTCTAACACCCTCAGTTATTGGATTCAGCGTGCTATCAATAGCTGGAAGGTCAGCAATACTGTCGCTTAGTAGACTACTGATATTTCCTCCGCTCAGCGGTCTAAAGTCACCACTAGCAGCATTATTTAGCTGTGGTTGAAATTGATTGATTATATTATCAGCTAAAAGCTGCGCTTGATTGCATGTAGTGTTGCTATCCCGACATCCTTCTGAAGATTCTTCAACTCCTAGTGGCATCGAGTTATCACCATTAGAGATTACATTCCCAAATATCTTCAGCCCTTCATCAGTTTTTTGAGGAGAGGGAATGCCAGAAGCATTCGGTGTGCGTGGGCCATATATGGCAAAATGTTGTGAACCACTCTCTGACCCAGAAGGATTAAAGAGAATATTATTTGCAATAACTACATCTCTATTCCCGATAGGTTGTGTATTTTCAAATCCAGTAAGTGCTGGTCCCCATCCACCTAAAGTTCTTCTTGCAGCGCAAGCACTGCTATCTCCATCACAAGATCGTTCACCGAATACAACCTCTACTAGATGACTTCTAGCGCCGACTCGATAAGCAGTGTTGTGTGCAACTAATATTCCGTAGCCACCATTTATTCCTAACGCAGCTCCCTCGACATCTGAGATCACATTGTTAACTATCTTTATATAATTAGCCTCAAATCTTAAGAATGGATTCACCATAAATTCAAATCCAGTTCCCTGACCAGCAGTTACACCACCTTCGCCACAATTATAAAACTTATTTGACTCGATTAAGACGTATGAAGATCCACCCTTAACATATGTGCACCAACCATCAGCCTCGTGAATTCTATTTGCTCTGATATGTCCATATTGAACCGCGACCCAATCGATCGCATTATCATCTGCACCCTGGATATTATTATTCTCAATATAGATATACTGAGATTGATTAAACTTAATCGTTTCGTGAGCGACTGAATCGCCCATGCCTAAGCCATTAGGTGCGCCATTAAAGGAGTTCCCTCTAAGAAGAATGTGATCACATCTCTCGCAATGAAACGCATCGCCGTAGCCATCGGTAAGTTGATTTTTTATATCGACACCAAGTAGGTAAAAATAAGAAACACCAGCCATATTAATGTCGCGATTTAAAAATACAGTTCCGCTTCCATCTGCAGCTTGAATTATTATTGGAGCCTGAAATGTTCCAACTCTATTCTCCCAATAATTAGGAAGGTGATCCGAAGTATAAATTCCAGGAAGCAGATTTATTCTAACTCCCGTTGTTAACGGTGAGTTTTGTGGGATCTCTTGCCAAATACTTGAGACAGTACGTTTAGCGTTTGCTCTTGAGAGACCAGAGCGACTATCGTTCCCATTTGCAGGATCTACATAGTAATCAACCACAGTAGGAGAGCCTATACTGTAGAAGTCAGCACTCAAAGATTGAGCATGGCACGATAGGTTATATGCCGGAGTAAGAATGGGAGAGAGAAGTAGATATAATAGTAGGGAGAAGAGAAAACGCATCGAAATACTAATCGGCCTAATAATTTCAATTCTTTAAGGTCTTACGCTAAGTCACTAAAACTATTGCTTTAACGCTCTCTCCAAATATCTCCTAGATAGATTCTATATCGCTAAATTCCTACTTCCATGTTTAGAATCTTATAACTTTCTTCTATAGGAGGAGCTATGCATCTTTGTTGTCTTGGTACATCTCAATACTTTCTTCTCGGTATGCGAGTATTTTTCGGGAGCTGGCTGCTCTATGTTGGAATAGCCAAGTGGTTATTCTTTGGTCCCAATGAATTCGTAAACCATATTGTACAGAGCTTTTCTGTTACCTGGTCACCTGCATTCTTCAATGAGATCCTTGCATGGATTATTATTATTGCCGAG
>CAZTER010000460.1:0-2374 GCA_964612045.1 uncultured Bdellovibrionales bacterium | reverse complement strand
AAAGGCAGGGTGCGTAATAAGCTTGCTCTTCGCTCTAGCTCTTCTTCAAATAATTTTTTTGCAGGTCGACCGATCGGCTTTATCGTCGATGCCACTATGTATTTAGTCTCTCTAGGTTTTAGAGATAGGGTTAGCTCTCCACAGCTAATAAGATCTTCCTGCCAGTCATAGCCTCGTTCTAACTCTCTTGGAAGTACGTAGTTATAATACCAATCTTGTTTTAATGAGGCTCTACTATCTGGAGAATGAATATGAAGAGAAGCTCCATTTATGAAGTCTGCTGAGATTAGATCTTGTTTTGCGCGTAGGTCGAGAACTTGAGGTTCGGTGTGGGATTTTAATGCGTGATAACTTCTTCCACTTATCTTTGGATTAACAATGAGTGATATTTGAGTCGGCGCAGAGATTAGCTCGTACTTGATAATAACGGTATTTTCTCCGTGCAGCATCATGATGCTTTTTCGTATAGAGATCTTTCCTTCTATCTCAAAATTCCATTCTGGGAATAGATCCTTCTTGAAGTTAGAAATCGTCTTGAATCCCTCTGGATGGATCGTTTCTGGATAAAATGAGGTCGATAGCTCCCAGATGTTGTTGGCAAATTCTATCCTCTCGTCTAGTTTGGCTAGAAGGATGGATCGCTCTGTTGGTGGCCTAATAGCTGCAACTAATAGACCGTGATATCTTCTGGTATTACATCCAGCTAGTGTGCTTGATGAGTAACCTCCAAGTCCATTTGTCTCCAGCCATTCATGGTCAGTTAGGGCCTTTAAACGTTCTGCTTCGTTTAAGCCGTTAAGATTGAGAGCTTGCACGATTTTTACCTTAACAAGGTTGCAGCAATCGATGCGGCGCCTAGTAGGGCAGCTGTGTCATCAAGGATGACATGAACTGGAGTTGATTTAACAACATCAGTTAATCTTCCCTTGTTCAAGTATCCTGCCAAGAATCTACCCTCTAAAAGCTTTGGAAGTATCTTTGGTGGAATTCCTCCACCGAGATAAACTCCCCCAGTCGCCATATATGATAGGACCATATTTCCAGCATGAGATCCGAGGGCATGACAGAAGATATTTAGTGCATGCTCGCAGATCTGAAATTCTCCGGATATACCACCTTGAGAGATTACAGAGGCAGCGTGTCCCTGAGCAATTCTGGTTGCTAGTTCAGCAGGCTCTGGATCTTTGCCAGTATGCTTTAAGAAGTCGTAGATATTCACTAAGCCAGGTCCACACAGTACGCGCTCAACGCTTACTCTGCCTTTAATCTTGTTTCTTAGGTAAGCGAGGAGTTCATCCTCGGTTCCATTTGTTGGAGCAAAATCGACATGGCCACCCTCTGACGGAAGAGGAAAGTTAACCCCATTTTGAGAGCAAAGGAATCCCTGTCCTGTTCCTGTGCCTGGGGCTAATACGGTGCAGATACTTGTGTCTCTATCTTTTGAGCCTGGATGAATAGTTTTTAGTCCAGAGGAGGAAAGGTGTTTTACTGAAGCCGTTGTAGAGACCAAATCGTTTACTAGTTTAACCTGAGCAATTCCAAGCTCTCTCGATAGTTCATGTTCACTAATAAGCCATGGTAGGTTAGTTGTTTTGGCATGTCCATTTACAACCGGTCCAGGAACGCCGAAACAAGCAGCTTCTATAGTGACATCTTTGCCATTTAGGTACTCTTTCGCGATGTGAGCTAGCCCAGCTGCCTCTGTACTCTTGAATTCCTCTAGATGATGTCGGTTAAATTCACCATCTTTAAATTCATATAAAGCCAACCTGGTTTTTGTTCCACCTACATCAGAGGCTAAAATCATCTCTTCCTCACACGATTAACAACTATCTAACAGAGCTTTTTATCATTCCTGCTCTGATAGTAGCCCTGCACTCATGGACTTTACGTGACTCGCTCAGTATAATCCAGTGACTTTTCTTCTGGTTCATCGCATGCGAATTCTCATGTTAGGTTGGGAGTATCCACCCCATATTACGGGGGGTCTTGGTACTGCTTGCGAAGGTCTAAGCTCAGCGCTAGCAAAAGCGGGAGTTGATATTCATTTTGTAGTCCCATACTTAAGTGGAGCTGAGAAAGCCCCACACATGATTCTTACGGATAGTAGTGGAAAGAATGCTGGTATTGAAGAAGGTGATTTCTTTAGAGCCGAAGATCGTCGATCTAGATTAAGAAGCGCAGGGAACAGGCCTTCTGAGAAGGGATCTGTTAGTGGAGTTAAGATTCCAGCCCTTCTGAAACCTTATTGGCGTCCAGAAGAATATGCATCTCACCGCTCTAAGTTGGTAAAGCAGGTAATAGAGGCTGCTCGTGGTGCCTTAAGTATTAAGGGCGATACAGGAGATAGCGCATCCTCTTTGGCGGCTCATTA
>CAZTER010000459.1:0-2376 GCA_964612045.1 uncultured Bdellovibrionales bacterium | reverse complement strand
TGCCATGTTTGATTACGATAATTTCTTCGATAAAACGATCCTCTCCCTAAAAAATGAGGGAAGGTATCGAACATTTGCTCAACTTGAGCGAGTTGTTGGAGAAGCTCCTAAGGTCAAGTGGCATAGAGACGATGGTGCTATAAAAGAAGTTACCGTTTGGTGTGGCAACGATTACCTAGGAATGGGCCACAATCCAAAAGTCATTAGCGCGATGCATTCAGCGATTGATAATAGAGGTGCTGGAGCCGGTGGAACAAGAAATATATCTGGTAGCTCAGATCTCATCGTTGACCTTGAAAGCGCATTAGCAAGAGTTAGATCAAAGGAAGCTGCTCTGCTATTCTCCTCTGGATACGTAGCTAACGAAGCAGCACTATCGGTAATTCCATCTATAATTCCGGAATGCACAGTAATCTCGGATAGCTCTAATCATGCCTCAATGATTCACGGAATATCATCTAGCAAAGCGCCTAAATTAATCTTCAAACACAATGATCCTGAAAGTTTAGAAAACATCTTAAAATCTCTTCCGATAAATAAACCGAAATTAATAGCTTTTGAATCTGTCTACTCAATGGATGGAGATTTTGCTCCAATTGCAAAATTTGCAGAACTAGCAAAAAAATATGGAGCTCTCACATATCTAGATGAAACTCACGGAGTAGGTCTATATGGTCAACGTGGTGGTGGCGCGGCAGAAGAGTTAGGGCTCCTCGATGAAATTGATATAATCCAAGGTGGACTTGGAAAGGGATATGGAGTTGTCGGTGGTTTTATTGCTGGTTCTTCCCGACTCATAGATGTAGTTCGCAGCTTTGGTCGTGGTTTTATTTTTACTACCGCACTCCCTCCTGCAGTTGTAGCAGGAGCTCTTGCTAGTGTTGAGCATTTAGAACACTCGCAGAATGAGAGAGTAACACATCGCGCTATTGTTAATTATGCCAAGCAACAACTTAGGAACGCATCTCTCCCAATCATGCCATCAGAGAGTCATATTATTCCATTAATGGTGTACGATGCTGTTAGGTGCAAACGACTCTCTGAATATCTTCTTGAAGAAGAAGGTGTTTATTTACAACCTATAAACTTCCCCACAGTTCCAAGAGGAACAGAGCGATTTAGAATTACGCCATCTCCTTTGCACACGATGGAAGATGTAGATCAGTTAATAATCTCGCTTAAAAGAGCATGGTTAAAATTTGAATTAGCAAGAGCTGCATAGCAGAGCACAGAATGACTCAGAAAATTTTAGATAGTTTAAAAGATAAAGTTGTGGTTCTGACTAGACCAGAACACCAACTTAATTCACTTTCTGAGAGCTTAAAAACTCTTGGAGCAATCCCAATCCATATTCCAGCTATTAAGATCTCCCCCATACTGAATGAGCAAACTGCAAAACTAGCTAATCAAGAGCTAGAAAGCGCAGATTGGGTTATATTCACTAGTTGTAATGGAGTAGAGATCTTTCTTGAGCTACTAAATTACTCCTCAAGAGCTATTGGAATCTTAAAAGAGAAAAAACTAGCTGCAATCGGTCCAGGCACAGCAAACAAACTAAAGAGCCTTGTCAGAGCGCCTGATGCCGTGCCAGATCAATTTATAAGTGAAGCTATCGCTCCATGCTTAGGTGAAATAGCAGGGATGAGAATACTAGTTCCTAGAGCCAAGCAGGCGCGACGAGCATTGATAAATGAGTTAGAGGGTCGTGGCGCGGTAGCTATTGAGATTCCGATTTATGACACGATCTCCAACATCGACCCTGACCTAGTCGAACAGATAAAAACCTTATCAAAGCCTGACTACATTACATTTACTAGTAGTTCTACAGTAACTGGCTTTTGTGAACTTATGGAGGCCTCAGGTAAGGACTGGCTAGTTACTAGTAGATCTATCTGCATCGGTCCAATCACGGCCCAGACATTAGTGAAAAGTGGAGTGACACCATATCGCATTGCCGAGAGATACTCGGTAGATGGACTTATACACTCGATTAAAGAAGCGACAAGAGTTTAGGAGTAATTATGAATCACGAATATTCAGTTCCAGTACAAGCACGACTACGAAGACTTAGAAGATCTCCATTTCTCCGCTCTATGGTGAGAGAAACAGCGATCAGCAAAAATGACTTTATCTATCCTATGTTTGTTTGCGATGGCAAAAATAGATACGAAGAGATCTCTTCCATGCCAGGAATTGCAAGATTAAGTGTCGATAACTTCGAGAAAGAAGTCATTAAACTGACGCAGAAAGGGATAAAATCAATTTTATTATTCGGCATTCCAAACGATAAAGATGCTTGCGGATCTTCGGCTGTTAATCCGAATGGTTGTGTTCAACAAGCAATTCGAGCAGCAAAAGAGATCGCTCCAGAGCTAG
>CAZTER010000458.1:0-2380 GCA_964612045.1 uncultured Bdellovibrionales bacterium | reverse complement strand
GTCCTGACACAAGACTGACTCAAGTTTTTTGGAAGGGTTCCAGAGGCATGAAATCAGCGAACTAGTGTAACTAATTGATATTAGCCTAGTTTTTGAGACCGCTCAGAAACCCAATCTGGCGAGATGTTAGTTCGTAAAGCGTGGGTCGCAGGTTCGAATCCTGTGGGCGGCTTTGATATTATCTTTTCGGTACCAACCCCTTTTGAGACCATGAATTGAAAACCATACTTTGCTACGGTGATTCTAACACTTGGGGAGCTATTCCTGGATCTCTGCAACGTTATAATTGGAATGAACGTTGGACCGGCATATTACAGAATAAGTTTGGTAACTCAGCCAGAATAATTGAAGAAGGCTTAGGTGGAAGAACGACCTGTCTTGAGGATCCTTCCTGCAAGGATAGAAATGGAGCTCAGTATTTACCTCTAGTACTTGAAAGCCACTCCCCTCTTGATCTAGTGATTCTAATGTTAGGAACAAATGACCTTAAATCATACTTTAATAGATCCCCATTAGATGTAGTACTAGGTATTAAAGATCTAATTGATATTTGCAGGAAAAGTGAAACAGAGATTCCTGCTATATTGATAGTCCCTCCACCTCTGGTTGTAGAGACAGAAAACCTAGATTACCGTGTACATTTTAGTGAAGCGATCGACAAATCAAAAAAGCTAGGAGAACATCTTTCAGCTATCTCAGACAAAGACGGGTGCTTTTATTTAGATTCAAAGGAAGTCCCGCTAGCTAGCAAGAAGGACGGAGTACATTTAGATGCTGATGGGCATCAGAGTCTAGCCATGGCTATCTATACTAAGTGCCAGGCGATCCTAACAGAGTAGGCAATCAGAATTTATGATTCCTTTTCTAGAAATTACTCAGTAGGATTCAGTCTCTCTTATAGGAGCTTATAGTGTTAAAAATAGTAATCAGTTTTTTCCTCGCTATACTAACATTAGGACCTTCCGTCGCTCTTACCGAAACTACAACCAAATCACCCCTCAAAATCGGCGTCATAATCCCCCTCTCTGGAGATTGGGCAACTTGGGGAGAGCGGATCAAGGATTCACTAGAACTGTTTAAAAAGGATCATGCTTCGGACCTGCCAATCGAGTTTTATTATCAAGATGAAGGAACCTGTGATCCTAAGAAAGCTTTTACTGCATATGGAATGCTACACGCGCAACATAAATGCGATATTTTTGTTCTAGGATGTATGAACGGTGCGCGCGCAATTATTGATGTCGCCAAACGAAACAAGTCTCTCCTGCTCTCTGCTGGGTTTCAACAACGAGAGATCTTCGATTTTAAAGCTCTCTTAGCCAACTTAGCTCTTCAGGTAGATAGCGAGGCGCAAGCTCTCGCTCGTGCAATTAGCGCTAGCAAGGTCAAAAGTCTTGCAGTGGTCAGGAATGCTGGTGTTGAAGATTTTATTGAGGCGATGCCACCAGTCTTTAGTTCATCTGGTACTCGAATTATTGTTGATGAGGTTGTATCAACAGAAGATCGAGACTTAAGCTCTACGATCCTGCGCCTGCAATCCAAAGAGGTAGATGGATTATTTATTAATCTTGGAGAACAACAGCTCTTCACCATACTTAAGCGACTAAAAGAAGCTAAATTTACAAAGCCAATCTTTACCTCTTACGGAACAGATGTGTTGATAAGAAATAATCCTGAGCTATTAAAACTAGCAGAAGGAGTCTCA
The DNA here is from genome assembly GCA_964612045.1 of uncultured Bdellovibrionales bacterium. GTDB lineage: Bacteria > Bdellovibrionota_C > UBA2361 > UBA2361 > UBA2361 > CAZTER01. Next base: position 675 of record CAZTER010000458.1, on the reverse strand, counting down.
TATTCACATCCAGCAACCTCGGCTAAGTCTCAAGAGTTTGAAAGACGGTTTGCAGAAGAGGTCAAACAAACTCCAAGTATCAATAGTTACTTTGTCTATGATGGATTAAGCCTTCTAAAACAAGCTATCACCGATTGTGCAGGGTCCTCTGATAAGGGGTGTCTATTTGCAAAGATCTCTTCAGGGGAATGGAGAAGTGGTCTAGGTGGGCAATATAGGATCAATACTGATGGGTCGATTGAACGAGAGTTTGAATTGCGCTCTATTAGCTCTGGCCAGATTATTACCAGCATCCCTAAGCTGTAAAGTTAGATCAACTTTGAATTACTCGAATAGAAAGCCAGGAGTTTATTTACCTGGAAAAAAGAATATGCCATGTTCCTATAATGCTTAATAAGAGATCTCTATATGTAGTTTTATTCCTTGTAACTACACTTAAGCTTTGGATAGCTACTCATACCTTCGGTACTAATGATGTAAAGTATTGGAAGGGTTTCATGAACTTTCTCGTACACAGCGATCTAGTCTTTGTTTACCGAGCTATTCCACATTACAACCACCCTCCCCTTATGAGCCTTTACTTACTAGGGCTTCACTACCTGACTCAGATTACATCTGAGTCTTTCTTCCCATTTTTTATGCGACTGCCTGCCATCCTTGCTGATATTGGCAGTA
>CAZTER010000457.1:0-2385 GCA_964612045.1 uncultured Bdellovibrionales bacterium | reverse complement strand
AGCAGCAAGATGCTCCCTTGCTGATTCAGGTAGTTCAAAAGCTTTATAAAGTTGATCTTCGTTGGTGCCTGCACCTTTGGTCGCATAGTGAATTCTATGGCACTGAGCTTCTGCGTAATTACCTCTTTCTAGAGCTTCAACATACTTTCTTACATCTTGATTTAACTTTGAGAGATCACTTTCAAATTTTCCAGTGCCATGAATGCGCTCATACGCATCTCTCATTCGAGCCATCTCACTCTGCAACTGCTCTGGATTTAAGACTCCACCATTATTTAAGATCTGATTATCAACCAGCTTATCTAGCTCGCCTAGTACGCCATCATTATCAGCGCCCCAGAATCCATCAATTTTGTAAGCAATCTGAACAGCTGCAGCTTGCGCCTTGTCATGATTAAACCTACCTAGCATTGTTTCAGCATCGACTTGGTCTAATCGACTTCTAAAGACCTCTTCAAGTTTAGTTTTCCCCGGATAATCTTTACCGTAGGCCTTCATAAAAGCTGCGTCTATCTCACTGCGCGCTTCAGGGGAGCCTGCACTATCTATAACTCTCTCTAATTCACCGGCCCTTCCCCACCAGCAATCGAGAGCTAATTTCATATCAGCTGCGATAGCTGCTGCACGATCAGAGTTTAAAAGTGCGACTCCAAGATCTAATTCAGCACCAGACAACTCACTCTTTACTCGTTCATCTAGATCCTCGCCATGACGATCACGATATATCTGGCGCAACAGATCCATCTCTTCTTTGCTATAAACTGAATCTGGATAACCTCCACCAAGTGCCTTATACAACCCTCGCTCATCAGTTGAACCGGACATTGCATGATTAGCTTCATCCGCGGATCGAATTAATCGCGCGTGAAGATCTGTTGCTTTTTGAGTTGCTCGCGCTTCTATCTGTGAAAGTGTAGCTTGCACCCGTTCTTGAATCGCAGCTTTCGCAGGGGCTGACAAAACTGGAAGAGTAGCAAGCTTAGCTTTTTCTTCTTCTATCTGCTTACTAATCTCTTGAAACTTTGAGCTCTCTCCATGTTGTAAGCGCTCAAATGCTCGGCTCTCTGCTAGCTCACCGATTCTCTTACTTGCCTCACTTAATACTACATCAGCTTCAACTGATGCTGCTGCATTTTGAAGCTCTTCTGCATTAACTGTTCCATTAAAGATCCCTGACAACTCACTGCCTAGAGCTTGGAATCTACTATCCAATGCAAGAATAGAAATCTCTCGCTCTTCAGGTGAAATCTGTAATCCATGAATCATTCCACGACTAGCACCATATCCTGCTGTAAGTGATTTAAGATGTGCCAGCCACTGCGCCATACTAGCGCCGTCTGGAGAAGAAGCTGAGGAGATAAGATCTTCCTGTCTTTGATAAATAAGTTGGCTAGTATTATCGGAAGAGGCAGCCTGAGATCTCAATCTATCAACTAGATCAAAACCTAATAGAGCAGCAGCATTTTCTGTTACCGCTTGTCTAAACGAAGGATCTATCTCTTGAATACGACGGGCATAGCTACCTACCATATCAACAGAATAGACAGTGAGTGCTAGAGAAAGCGCCTCGCGCTCAGTTGCAGATCCAGAAGTTATAATCTCCTTTGCTTTTTCCGCACTAACAATCGGAGCTAAGCCTTCAAGCTTATCTACTTGAAGAGTTGGATTTGCATCTCCTTTTCTTACAGCTTCGCGTAGAGTTCCAATTGCGAAACCTAGACCACCAATAGAATCAACAAGTGCTGAATTTTGAGTAACAAATTGATTAAGGCGATTAATATCTCCACTGGCAGCAATCTTATTTATCTCTACTGCAAATTTATTTACCGCAGCTTCATTCTCTGACTTAGCTACTAAAGCCTTAAGATAATCAAGGAGTAGCACCTTCTGAAAATCCTGCAGATTATTAGCATTCGAAACTGTGCTCAACAGAGAATCAATCTTCGCTTGCGCTTGTTGAATAGCTATCTTGTCAGCAGCTGGAGATAATTGTTGAGATGCTAACTCCTTTGATGCCACTAAAATTTCAGTTGATACCTTAACTGGATCAACAGATGATTGCTCACTAGGCGCACTTAAAGTTGAACGTTGGCTCTTCTGATCTGTTAATGATTGACTAGAGCGGTTGGTCTGTAGAGCCTCTTCACGTCCGACTCCTCCTACTGGCACTGAAGGCGATGACGAAAGAGCACCACCACTCTCTGTTGGAGTAGTCTGATGTTGTGGGGTTACACCACTCTTGTCACCCATTTAAACCTCCATGGAACGCCACGTACTAAACCGCATCTCTAAAAATTAGGGCTATCCATTTAATGTTATGGCAAAAACCCCCTCGAACGAAGCATCAAAATCTCAAATATTCCTATAAATTTTAGTTAGTATTTG
>CAZTER010000456.1:0-2393 GCA_964612045.1 uncultured Bdellovibrionales bacterium | reverse complement strand
TAGGACCGGTGATGACAGTAGCTGGTACTTATGCGTTGTTCTGTTATTTAGCTGGGCACAAATTAATCGCAGATTATCTAGGCATTCCTCATGTTTTAGGTGTCGGAGAAATCTCCATCATGTTAGCTGCTGTCCTGGCATCTGGTTTAGGTTTTCTCTGGTATAATTCGTTTCCAGCTCAGGTCTTTATGGGAGATCTTGGAGCTCTAGCTCTTGGTGCTCTATTAGGCTTTGCAGCTGTTTTAGTTAAGCATGAAATAGTTCTTGTTTTAGCTGGTGGAGTTTTTGTTATCGAAACTCTCTCTGTCATTATTCAGAGATACTCATTTAAATTAACAGGAAAGCGGGTTTTTAAGATGGCCCCTATTCATCATCACTTCGAGCTGAAGGGTTGGGCTGAACCTAAAATTATAGTTAGGTTTTGGATCGTTTCAATTGTTTTAGCTCTCCTCTCCTTAACTACACTTAAGTTGAGATAGACTATCGTTTAAGTAGGACGATCTGAGTATGCAGATTGATCGCCAAAGGCTCATAGCCGTCATTGATAAAGTGAGAAATGGACAAGGACATGTTGGTGTTCTAGGTCTTGGAGTCTCAGGATTAGCGGTTTCAACTGCATTATTAGCTGTTGGGAGTAGGATCTCCGCGTTTGAAGGACTTTCTCAGGAAGCATATCTAGCTAAAGTAGATGCTCACTCAAAGATTGCACCACTTAAAACTGGGGGAGTTGAGATATTTTGGGGAGCCAGTGAGCTTCCCGTCGATATTAACTTAGATCTTCTTGTTGTTAGTCCTGGAGTTCCACCATCATCTAAGATTATTACTGCGGCAAGGTTGGGTGAAGTGCCAATCATCTCAGAGCTAGAGTTGAGTTTGCTCTTGTCTGGTTGCAGTAGCATTATTATTACCGGAAGCAACGGTAAGACAACCACGGTTTCTTTGATCTCTCATCTCTTAAGATCTTGTGGAGTGAGAGCTGCGCTGTGCGGAAATATTGGAACTCCATTGATTTCAACTATGACAGCTGATCAAGTTCGGTCAGGATTAAAGCAAGATTTGGATTGTGTAGTTGTTGAAGCGTCAAGTTATCAATTAGAGGGCGCTTGTTTTCTATCTCCAAACGTAAGTGGAGTTTTAAATATCTCTGAAAATCACTTAGAAAGGCATGGTTCTCTAGAAGCATATACTAAGGCCAAATTGCAGGTTTATGCTGGTCAAGAAAATTCAGCTTTCTCCCTCGTGAATGTGGATGATTCAAAAATAATCGAGTATCTGGGACAACTAAAAGGACATCGCGTCGATATATCTATAGATCGATTGAGATGTAGTAGTTCGGATTTTGTAGCTATCGAGGGAGTTTCGGATAATGGAGGGGAAAGTTTAGATATTTCAATAGGCGCGGTTAAGGGAAGGATTAAGTTAGGAAGATCTCAATTAGCAGGGGTTCATAACCTATACAATATAGCCTTCTCTGTGGCGGCAGTTATAGGGCAGGGGGTAACAGATCTCTTACTTATCGAAGAATCCATCGGCACCTTTAGCGCACTTCCTCATCGCATTGAGCAGTTTGCAATCAAAAATAAACGATTCTATTTCAATGACTCAAAATCAACATCTGTTGCTGCTATTGAGGCTGCAATTTCGGCTGTTCAAAAGGTTAAACCCAATGCTGGAGTCGTTGTGCTAGTAGGTGGTTTGAGGAAAAAAAGTAACTGGGGAGTGTTGTGGCAAAGACTTCAAGATTCCTCTCGATACAAGGTCTTTTCCTTTGGAAAAGATGGGGCTGCAATTGCAGAAGATGCCGCTAGGCATAGTGTTAAGATTGAATATCTAGGGATGCTTCGAGAACTATTCAAGGGAGCTGAGTTAATAGATCAAATTAACAGTTTGGCCGCAGATTTTGAGGTGGTTTTATTTACTCCTGGATGTGCGAGCTTCGATGAGTTTTCTGGCTTTGAGGAGAGGGGAGATCTGTTTAAAAACTATATCTGCGGATTGCCCGATTAACTTCGATTTGCCACAATCGATGCATGTCCAGAACTCAATCATTCGATTTTTCTAGTGCAAAAAGTGACTCAGCGAGCCATGCTCGTAACTCTGGAGTAGCAAACTCAGTACGAGGTCAGTATCGACCTCCGTTATTTGTAGATCCTATCTTAGTTTTTGCTGTTTTGGCGTTAGTCCTCTTTAGCTTAGTAATGCTTTATTCAACTACTGGTATCGTTTCCCAAGAGAAGATGGGAGATCGTCTGTTCTATGTAAAGAGGCAGGGAGTAGGTGCTCTGATCGGTTTTACCTTTTTGATAATATTCTCGAGGATTCCAGTTGATTATATAAAACGTGCTTCAGCGATATTGATAGTGCCGATATTTTTATTCTTAGTTTTAACTTTA
>CAZTER010000455.1:0-2404 GCA_964612045.1 uncultured Bdellovibrionales bacterium | reverse complement strand
GGACTTATCGACTCTAATCTTCCTGTGAGCTCATTAAGCTTAGTTAATCTTAACTTCTTCTCACTTATTATTGCGCCTGATAATCGCTGGTTAAGAGAGTTAATCCTTTCAGAGAAAATACTAACTCTAGGAACTGGACTACACTTAATAAGTAATGTCTGAGCAACTGCAATACGCTCAGTACAACTTAAAACCACTGACTCTACACATCTAGACAGTTTTCTTACTGCCAAATCTAACTGCAAGTTAAGTTGTCTTACTACTGCAACTGGTTCAATTCTCTTTAATCGATCCTCGGCTTGTTTAACCTTGGCATTATAATCGTAGATGAATCTTGTAGTACTCTGATCAAGCCGATTAGATAGCTCATCAAGTCGTTGCGCAACCGGCATAAACCAACGGCTTACATCAAGAATTCTTCGCTCTAACTCCCCTACTCTTTGCATTAAATCTGCTCGACGCGGAACTACAAATTCAGCAGCAGCTGTTGGAGTTGGCGCTCTCAGATCTGCTGCTAAGTCCGCCAGCGTAATATCTGTCTCATGCCCAACACCTGAAACTATTGGCACTTTTGAGGAGAATATTGACTTCACTACAACTTCCTCGTTAAACGCCCAAAGATCCTGAAGTGAACCACCACCACGTGCAAGGATTATGACATCTACTAATCCAGAACTTGAAAGTAGCTTTATGCCCTCTGCAATTTCCTCTGCAGCACCATCTCCCTGGACAGCAACATCGACTAAGTACTTTGGTATCGATGGAAATCTTTCATTTAATTTAACTTGTATATCATGAATAACTGCGCCTTGGCCCGAAGTTACGATCCCAATTGCTCTAGGCATAAAAGGGAGTGGACGTTTTCGTGATTCAGAGAAATACCCCTCTTCTTCTAGCTTTCTCTTTAACTCTAGGAACCTCTTCTGTAATGCCCCTTCACCGGCAAGCATTAACCGGCTTAACACGATCTGCATACTTCCACGTTGTGGATAGAGCGTAGGACGCCCCCAACATGCAACTTTAACACCACTCTCTAATTTAAAATTAACGAGACGAGCAACTCCCGCCCATACAACAGCTGACAACTGAGAACGTTCATCTTTAATTGTGAGATAAACATGTCCTGTCTTTCCAGATTTAATCTCAGAGATCTCTCCCTCAAAATACAGCTCTGGGAATGCCTCCTCTAAGATCGCTTTGATGGTCATGACCACCTGAGTAACCGTGAGAGGTTGATTTATTTGCCCTGTACCAAGAACGCCCATAACGCTACTCTAGAACAATCAAGGTGATTGATGAAGATGATTCCTAGGAATAAACCTCAAAAGCAGAAACAGGAAGAACAAACAGTAAAGCTAACTGCAGCTAAAGCTCAAAGATATGCAGATTTAATCTGGCATATTCTAGCTAGTAGTTGGCCGCTAGATATCCTAGTAGCGATCTATCTCTCAGGTTCGATTAGTTCTATCCCAAACGAAGCGCTAGCTGGGCTAGCAATCATATCCTTTCTAGTTAGTGACCGTCTCAAGCTCCGCGCTCTCTTAATGAAGAGTCTTCATATCCAAAAGAAACATAGGAAGAAGGTAATCTGGTTTATCGCTGTAGCATTCTTAATTCCATTAATTCTTGAGCTCTCACTAAGGTTCGCACCTCAAGTCCTCTCAAATCCGATCAATGCTGTAATAATGGCTGGAGTAATACTGTATTCGGCCTGGGAGATTATTAGACAACTAGAGAAACTTCTTCCCACACTTCATCAAAGCACAAATCTTAGAATAGAGCGGATAAACAGGATCAATCTCGGCGTTGTAGTGGGAAGCTCAATTATCGCTCGTATTGTCTCCATACTTGGCGCATTGACTCCAATTGCATCTATCCAGGTCGGAGCGATTATTACAGGTGGCGCTCTTCTTGCCATGGCAAAACCACAAAGAGCTGACTTTTTTACAAAGTGTCCGAGATGCCTCAGAGAATACTCCATGGCAATCAGAGATTTCGGACTTTGCCCTATCTGTGCGCCTAATCTTTATTACGGAAATGAACAAACTAAAGGATCTCAGTAAGTTATACATGTAGGCTAATAAAATTTCGCCCTTTGTCCTTTCCTTTAAAATTAGTCTATTATCCCCCCTTCAAAACCCATTTAGCTGGGTGAACCAATTAGATAATTTAGGTGAGAAGAAATATGGCCTCCGAAGTAAAAATGCCTCAGTTAAGCGACACTATGAGCTCAGGTAAAATTATCGCCTGGCATAAGAAAGAGGGTGATGTCATTTCACGTGGTGATGTTTTAGCTGAAGTTGAGACTGAAAAAGCTAATCTTGAGATCGAAGCATTTCAAAATGGGACTCTCCTAAAGATAATAGTCCCTGGTGGAAAACCAGCAAAAGTTGGAGATGTCATC
>CAZTER010000454.1:0-2407 GCA_964612045.1 uncultured Bdellovibrionales bacterium | reverse complement strand
TAAACGCCGTCAACAACATGATACGAGCTGGTTTACAGGGTGTGGAGTTCTATGCTGCTAATACAGATGCGCAGGCTCTAACATCAAGCCCAGTTAAAAATAGAATTCACTTAGGTGATGAAGTTACAAAAGGTCTTGGAGCAGGCGCAGATCCAGATGTTGGATATGCAGCAGCTAAAGAGAGTGAAGCTCAGATCCGTGCAGCTCTTGACGGCGCTGATATGGTTTTCGTAACAGCTGGTCAGGGTGGTGGAACAGGAACCTTGGCATCCACAGTTGTTGCACAGATTGCAAAAGACATGGGCGCATTAACAGTTGCTGTTGTTACCAAGCCGTTCATGTTCGAAGGCAAGCGCCGTATGAAGAACGCAGAGCGTGGTATCGAAGAGCTCAAGAAGCAGGTTGATACTTTGATTACAATTCCAAATCAGAGACTTCTCTCGATTGCTGGAAGAAACACAACACTTCTAGATACCTTCCGTAAAGCTGATGATATTCTCTATCAGGCTGTAAAAGGAATCAGTGATCTGATTATCTTTGAAGGTCTTGTTAACGTTGACTTTGCTGACGTCCGCGCTGTTATGTCAGAGATGGGCTTGGCGATGATGGGTACAGGTGAGGCCTCCGGCGAGAACAGAGCTATTGAAGCAGCTGAGAAGGCTGTAACAAGCCCGCTTCTAGAGGATATCTCAATTCATGGAGCTCGTGGTGTTCTTATGAACATTACTGCTTCACCAGATGTAACACTTCAAGAGGTTAATGAGGCTGCTGCTCTTATTCAGAACGAAGCTCATGAAGACGCAAATATTATTTGGGGAATGGTTATCGATCCAAACCTTGAGGATAGAGTGCGTGTAACTGTTATCGCTACTGGATTCGGAGATAGAAATTCTGATGTTGCTGGTACAGTTACTGGCAATCAAGTTTCTCTAGGTCATGTTGCAGGAGCTAAGGATACTCTTGCCGCAGCAGCTCCAGATCGCCTTAATGTTCCGATATTCCAGAGACCTAAGACTACACAGGGAGCATCGGATGTTATCAAGTTAAAGAAGCCATCAGTGTTAATTGGTGGTGAGGATGATAACAGATTTGAAGTGCCAACTTTTTTGAGAAGAGAAGGTTGATAAATCGGTTTTGATTTTGTATTTCGACCGGAGAGAAGCGAGCCGCCAAAAGCATTTATCCCGAATGCTGGCCACCCAAGCTCGCTACTCTCCGGTTTTTTCTTTTTAAGATGGTTTTGAGTCAAAATGAGGAATATTAAGATTGGTGTCCTTTGCGGAGGACCCTCAGCTGAGCGAGGAATTTCATTAAACTCAGCACGTTCAGTATGTGATCACCTAGAAGGTGATGGAATTGAGGTTTTCCCATTTTATTTAGATATAGAGCTTCAGCCATATCAGATTTCGCGAGCGCAGCTATATTCCAATACTCCCTCAGATTTTGATTTTAAACTCAAACAGATCTCGCAGCCACTGACGAGTGGGCAGTTTCATGATCTTCTGCGTAGCATGGATATAGTTTTCCCAGCTATGCACGGATCATTTGGAGAGGATGGTGGAGTTCAGGAATTACTAGAACGTTTAAATGTTCCATTTGTTGGTTCTCCATCACAAGCATGTAAATTATGTTTTGATAAGTTTAATGCTAATGAGTTTATTCGATCGAATGGATTTAATGCTCCATCTTCGATCGTAGTTGAAGATGGAGATCGTGGAATCGCTGCTAAAGTTGAAGATTTTTTTAGACGCGAGAGATTAACTCGAGCAGTAGTAAAGCCAGCTAATGGCGGATCAAGCATCGGTGTATATTCTGTTAGAGATTGGCGTCAGGCAATAGAGAGGATCGATCATTTAAGGTCTTTGGGATACAAGCGTATAGTTGTAGAGCCATTTGCAAAAGGCACAGAATTTACAGTTGTTATCTTGCAAAACAGATTCTTACAACCTGTTTCGCTTCTTCCAGTTGAGATTGAGACTGATTATTCTGGAGATCAACTCTTTGACTACCGTAGAAAATATCTACCAACTAGGCAATCAAGCTATCACTGTCCTCCGAGATTTCCTGAAGATATTGTAGAAAAAATTCAAGTTCTTGCTGAACAGCTTTTTATTCTTTTTGGAATGCGAGATTTCGCCAGATTCGATGGTTGGTATCTAGATGATGGATCAATTTGGTTTTCTGATTTTAATCCGATTAGCGGAATGGAGCAGAATAGCTTTCTCTTCCTGCAGGCTGCTAGAGTTGGAATCTCTCATCGCAACACACTCCTTTATATCCTTAGAAGTGTAGCTCGTCGTCATAATATAAACCTTCCTTCCTGTACTCCTATTGCAGATGTAAAACGTAAGCCGGTTAACGTAGTCTTTGGTGGTAATACAGCAGAGCGCCAGGTTAGTGTTATGAG
>CAZTER010000453.1:0-2414 GCA_964612045.1 uncultured Bdellovibrionales bacterium | reverse complement strand
TGCAACGTGGAGATCTCGTTGAAAGTGTAATGATTAAACAGCCTACAAGAATGACCCTCTGTGTTTCTTCGCAGGTTGGGTGTGGAATGGGGTGCAAATTCTGTAGAACTGCAACTATGGGATTCGTTCGGCATTTAGGGGTCGAAGAGATCGTAATGCAGGTTCGCGGTGTAATAGAAGATGCAAAAAATTTTGGAGACTCATTCCAGAATATTGTCTTTATGGGGATGGGAGAGCCACTTCATAACTTTGAGGGTGTTTCTCGAGCAGCAAGGATCTTAACCGATACTAATGGATTGGCGATCTCCCCAAAGAAGATAACAATATCTACGGTTGGATTAGTCCCAGCTATTAAGCGTTTCGGAGATGAGGGTGTTCCAGCAAATCTGGCAGTCTCTCTGAATGCCACAACTGACGAGATCCGCTCTCGAATTATGCCAGTTAATAATCGATTCTCGTTAGATGAGCTCCTTGGCGCGATTAAAGGATTACCATTAAAGCCTCGCCAGACAGTAACGATGGAGTACGTTATGTTGTGTGGAGTGAATGATACTCCTCAAGATATGGAGCGACTTGCAGCTCTAATGAGACCATTGCCGGTTAAGGTCAATTTGATTCCATATAATGAGAATGCTGGATTGGGTTTTAAGACCCCTGAAGAAAGCTGGGTTTATAAATGGCGCGATTATCTTCTCGCCAAGGATGTAAATACTACTATCAGATGGTCAAAAGGGGTCGATATTAACGCTGCCTGTGGCCAATTAGTAACAACTAGTGGTAAGAAGCGACATGCCTCTGTCGCTAATGCAACGCATTGATTTTTGGATCGGAATACCTCTCTGTGCTATCTGCACGTGTATACTTAAAATTCTAAGGGCATTTAAGCTAGATCAATATATCTTTTCTTCCAATTCTAAGCGCTTACTTTTAATCGAATTAAGCGAGATGGGAAGTACGGTGATTGCTTCTCCAGCTATTAAATATGCTGTTGATCAGTTAGGTAAAGAGCAGGTTTTTTTTCTGATATTTGAGAGAAATAAAGAGGGGATTACTTTATTAAATTTGCTTTCCAATCGGAATGTAATCACGATAGACGACTCAAGTTTTTTAAGGTTTATCGTATCAACGACGAAGGCTTTAATCTTTATCTGGAAAGCTAATATCGGCATAACAGTTGATCTAGAGATCTTTTCACGGTGTACAGTTTTACTCTCATTGTTATCAAGAGCTTCAAAGCGAATAGGATTATCTACATATCGCGATGAAGGCCTGTATAGAGGTGATCTTTTTACAAAAGAGGTCCTGTATTCGCCGCATCATCATATGAGTGTTGTATATCAAAGCCTAGTTGAGAGTGCTTTGACCGAGACTCAGGTGAAGTCAGATCTAGTTCCATTAAAAAGGAAGATATCTGTAGAGAGCTTTTTACCAATAGCTGAAATATCAACTGATACTAGATCTAAGATAGATCATTTGTTCAAGCAGTTTGCGTTAGAAGGAAAGGACTTGATCGTGCTAAATCCTGATCCTGGATTACTTCCTCTGCGAGGATGGCCGGTTGAAAATTTCTCTAAGTTAGCCACTAGAATTCTAGCAGAACTACCAGATGTTGTTGTTATTGTAACTGGTGTAAAGCGAGCTAAACTTTTAGCACAAGAGATCCTCTCTGGGCTTCCATCGGATCGAGCAGTTGATCTTACTGGAGCAACAGACACGGTTGAAGAGCTTCTTGGACTATTAGCCCGGTGCCGCTTCATGGTCACAATTGATAGTGGTCCGGCTCATTTAGCAGCTTTAGTTAGGCTCCCAAGGGTCGTGCTATTTGGCCCTGAAACTCCCTCACTATACGCTCCTCTAGGAGAAGAGGTTTCGACTATATTTATGGGGCTGTGTTGCAGCCCATGTTTCTCCGCAGCTAATCACCGTACCTCTGTATGCAAAGATAATGTATGTATGAAGAGTATTTCAGCTGACGATGTGTTTGCTGTCGTTCAGCGTGCGTTAAGATAGTGCGCTGATATAGCGCATCTAGATAGCTCTAAAATCTTTTATGCTGCCACTTTTACCTAGATCTCGTCGTCTTGTGTTAGCGCTCTTATGCTCTATTCTTATTGCATTTGTAATACAGTTGTTCGCTGATAGAGCAGGTAGCTCTATGATTTGGCGCGGAGATTTTCCTGGATTCTACGTGTTAGGTGAGATCTTTCTTCGAGGTGAGGGAGAGCAGATCTATCATAGAGTAATTCAAGAGCGAGTGGAGCGTGAAGCCTGGAGTTCCATGAATGATTCAGTTCTTCTCTCTCTCTATCCTCCATTCTTTGCTCTTTTTTGTGCTCCATTTGCGGCACTAGGTCCATATATAGGTAAGTTGTTTTTTTCGCTGATTAATCTCTGTGCTTGGATCGGAAGTATCG
>CAZTER010000452.1:0-2419 GCA_964612045.1 uncultured Bdellovibrionales bacterium | reverse complement strand
CAACTAGCAAAAAACGAATAACAGAGTAGGCGAAAGAGTGTGTGTAGAGATTCTTCACCATGACATATTGTCCGCTTAAAGGAAGCATGAACCTCTTCAAGATCTCCCCTTGAGAACTTAAGCGTATGAGACTTGCCAGGATTAGCTAAGATTAACTCTCTTTGAGCATTTAAATAATCAACCAGTGCATGGATGCTAGGTTCACTAGTTACCATCCGTAAGGGAGAATCGTAGGTGCTGTTTTCGCCTTCTAGGTTTGGGAATATCTCACTTTCACGACTCTTTTGCTTACTGGAACTCATCTTTCTCCGGACTAGAATCCAAATAGCCCCTTTTTACCACTAAGGGCGTCTTGTAGAAGCTTTTTAGCACCTTCTCTAACGAAAGCCTTAGCTGCTAGCTTGGTAATCTCCTCCACATCAGGAGCAAATACAATACCATTGGCAGATTTACTGATAATGAAAGGAAGAACTATCCTTCCAGTATTATCCGAAAGAGACTGCATCTCCTTGGCTTTACTAATTAGGTAGTAAGATAGGTCAGATCCCAGAGCTACCTTAGCACGCATATCAAGGGAACCTGAAGTTGAAGCCGTACCATCACCCATGACTGTTAAGACCCCAGCATCTGCTATAAGGTCAGATATCCTGATGGTAGCCCCTGAATAGCCTAGTTTGGTATATACGGAATTTAGCTTTGTTCCAGAGGCATTCATTACCGATCTAACCGATGGAGGGAGGTCATTTAGTATTGCAGCCCCTAATAGAGGGATCATCTTTAAACTTCCTATGATATTAGCGACATGGTTAACCCCCTCAATCTCGATATTTTGGAGGGAAGCTGTTGTTCCACCCGAGAGAGAGGACATCATATTGGCGCCTAGACTTAGGCCGATGTTACCTTCAATTGACTTAACCTCGCCACTTACAGGAACTGGAGAGACTGGAACGGCTTTTACTAGTGAGCCTATAGATAGGGAATTAATTCTGTGGATATTATTAATTGGGTTTAATCCGGTTATAGAACCTTTCGTATTAAGATCGATTAACCCACCAAATCCCGATAACTTAACATCAGATCTATTAATCTCCATCTGTAGAAGGTTGACCTGTGAAGATAAAGCAAGACCAAATGGCTGATCTCCGACTATGCCCTTAAGGTCAGTGGCATCTACATCAACAAGATCTCCATTTAAACCTAGATTTATTCCTCCTGTTAGTTTGCTCAAAGCAATAGGAGGCTGCGTTAGCGCAATATCCTTAAGCAGTACTACTCCTTTTCCATTAAGTGATAACTTCGGTGTGATCGCCGCTTTTATCGCTATATTAGGAAGTACCTCACCAGAAACAGGAGGAACCGGTAAGCTTAGTCCGATCGTATCTAATAGCGGTTTTATAACTGCAAGATCGATCTTTGATCCCTCTTTAACAGAGATATCTCCACCGGTTGCCCCGAGATTATTTACTCCAAGAAGAAATTTAATCTCATTTATTGTGCATGATAGTTGTGGAATTGTTATTGCTTGAGAAGCAAGATCAACCTTGGCACTAGTACCATCAACTAACACCTTAATCTTTTCATTTATAACAGTACTTAAGGAGATCTCGGGGATGTCGGCCTGGCTTCCTTGTAACTGAACAGCAGAGCTGAAATTAAGATCTGCTACTTGCAGTGGTTTTGATAATTTTGGAGAGGTTACCTCAATAAGACCATCTCTAACTTGAATTCGCTTAAGATCAATCTTTATAGGAGAGCTAACTTGTGTAGCTGGAGCTGGTGCGGCTTTTTCTGCCGCTACCTTCTCTTTGGCGCTTTCATTATTTGAAGCAGTTGGGGTCGGTAATCCTTGAATAATAATTCCAGATTCTTGTTGGATAATCTTTACCTTTGGGGCGACAATTGAGATCTCGCTAATGTTCAAGGATCCACTTAAAAGCGAGAGGAGATCTACCTTGAGAGCCACTCCGTCAAGTGAGAGATCTTTCTTTCCACCAACAGTAAGATCTCTAATCGTGACCTCTGTTGCTGGAATTATAGAGACGCCGATATCGCCAATTTCAATCTTCATGCCAGTTGAATCTGAGGCAATTCTCTGAATCTCAGGCTTAAATTTATTAACTATCGAGCCAGCAAAGATGACAATCGCTGCAAATCCAACTATTGCAATGGCTAGTATGCAGAATACGAATATAAGTAGTTTTCTTTTCATGACTTAACTCCCAGGCATTTAATTGCGCTGACTTGTTCAATAGTTAACTTAAAATATTGCTAAGATTGCAATATTTGATAGAACTTTCGCAATGTTATACACTTCCTAGCCTTAATGAAACAACCCTCAACAAAAACCCTATATCGTAGACTTCTAGGTTATCTTAGGCCCTATCGAAGTTATTTTCTTCTAGCTCTTTTATCACTAGTC
>CAZTER010000451.1:0-2422 GCA_964612045.1 uncultured Bdellovibrionales bacterium | reverse complement strand
CAGGCAGCAAATGAGCAGCATTATGAGGTACCTGCTGCTTTTTTTAAGTTGTGTCTTGGAAAACATAGAAAATATAGCTCGTGTTTATGGCCGGATGATTCCTATGACTTAGATCGAGCAGAAGCTGCAATGCTTAATCTTTCATGCGAGAGAGCAGAATTAAAAGATGGTCAACAGATCCTTGAGTTAGGATGTGGTTGGGGGTCTCTAACTCTTTGGATGGCAGAGCATTTTCCTAGCTCAGATATCACTGCTGTCTCCAACTCTAATTCTCAAAGAGAATTTATTGAGGAAGAGTGTCGTAGTAGAGGGCTGCACAACGTTAAGATTATAACAGCTGATATAAATAGGTTTCATATAGATCAGCAATTTGATCGGATAGTTTCCATAGAGATGTTTGAGCATATGCGGAACTATCACCAGCTTTTTGAGAGAGTAGCAGGATGGTTGAAAGATGGAGGGAAGTTATTCCTTCATATATTTGCCCATAAAAAATATGCTTACTACTATGAAACAGAAGGTAGTGGGAATTGGATGGGAAGGTATTTCTTCACTGGTGGAACCATGCCATCAGAACATCTATTTCTCTACACATGTAAGCCGCTACAGATAGATCGACAGTGGTGTGTAAATGGCAAACATTATGAAAAAACCAGTAATGCTTGGGTAGCTAATCTCGACAAAAATAAGGTAGAGGCACTTGATTTATTGAGGAGTGTTTATGGAGAAAAAGATGCCGTAAGGTGGTTCAATAGATGGCGAATCTTCTTTCTTGCTTGCGCTGAGCTTTTTGGCTATCGAAATGGAGAAGAGTGGCAGGTTTCTCATTATAGGTTTTTAAAGGGATAGTTTTTTTGTGGATAATAGACTTAGAGTTGCTGTTGTTGGTGGTGGAGTAGCAGGGATAGTAGCAGCACACCGTATTCAAGATCTTTGTAGTGTTACCTTATTTGAAAAAGGACAAAAGATCGGTGGACACACATATACGGTCAAGATTGATAAGGGACCCGATCAAGGCTTAGGAGTCGATATCGGTTTTATCGTTTGTAATGATCGTACATATCCAAACTTTCACTCCTTCGTAGGAGAGCTTGGCGTTAATATCAGGTCAGCTGATATGTCATTTAGTTTCTCCTGTGAAAAAACAGGATTAGCTTATTGCAGCAGGGATCTAAACACACTTTTTGCTCAACGAAAAAATCTTTTCTCTCCTCGTTTTCTCGGAATGCTTTATCAGACTACTAGATTTTGGAAGGTGGCAAATCAAGAGTTAGATAGTGGTGTATTTGCATGTGAAAAACTAGGTGATTGGTTAACCCATCATGGACTTACTGGCCCAATATCAGATGATTATATCCTTCCAATTAGTGCCGCGATGTGCTCGAGTCCAGATTCTGATATCCTTACCTTTCCAGTTGAGACTTTTTTAAGATTCTTTAAAAATCACGGATTATTATCATATTTTAATCAGCCTCAATGGCAGACTGTAGTTGGCGGAAGTAGGAGCTATGTTCATGCTTTTTTGAATAGTTTTAAGGGCGAGATCCGAACGCAGGCAGAGATCTTGGCTATTAGAAGAGATCTCGATGGGGTCGTTATCTCTACTAATGGTAGTAGTGAAGAGAAATTTGACCACGTTATAGTTGCTACTCATGCAGATCAAGCACTTGCTCTTTTAAGTGACCCAACAGATCTTGAGAGAGAGATTCTTCTTCCTTGGAAGTACCATAAAAATCGCACGGTTTTACACACTGATTCATCAGTGCTTCCTGCAGATAGTAAGGTTTGGGCATCTTGGAACTATTCTCGAAGTATAAATAATGATCGAACAAGTCCAGTCGCAATTACATATTATATGAACTTATTACAGGGGTTTAAATCTCAAGAGAATTATTGTGTGACTTTAAATCCAACAGCTAAAATTGATGACTCTAAAATATTAGCTGATGTTGATTTTGCTCATCCATGTTTTACACTAGAAGCAGTTCGTGCCATCGGAAAGATTGATCAAATTCAAGGCAGATGTCGTACCTGGTACTGTGGTAGTTATCATGGTTTCGGTTTCCATGAGGACGCAGTTTCGGCAGCAGTTAGAGCTTCAGATGGCGTAATAAAGCGGATAAAAGATGACCACAGCGCTGTATAATGGAGAGACAATGCATGCGCGGTTAGATCCGTTGCAACATTCCTTTCGCTATTCAGTTCAGGGGTTAGTCATAGATCTAGATAAAGTAGACGCTCTCTCTAATAGATCTTTAATCTTTAAATATAATAAGTTTGCGCCTCTCTCATTACATGATCGTGACTATATCCAAGAGGATTCTAGGCCAATTCTTGTAAAATTGAAGGAATTATTAAGGTCTCGTGGCTACTTAGGTGAGATTAGTAGAGTGATATTAATTACTACGCCTCGCTTTTTTGG
>CAZTER010000450.1:0-2426 GCA_964612045.1 uncultured Bdellovibrionales bacterium | reverse complement strand
ATAGGAGAACTAGAAAAAAACGTGTTTTAGGGTCGGCGTTAGATAAAATTCCAGGATTAGGGGTGGATCGTAGGGTTCGTCTTTTGAGGCATTTTAAGAGTCTAAGTAAAATGCGTGGTATTCCAGTAGAAGATCTTGCAAAGGTAGGGCGGATGCCTCGACCTATAGCTGAGAAAGTATATGCTTTCGTAAATAATGGAGAGGTCGATGCCTCGTGAGATAGTTCATTGGAAGGTTGCTAGAGCAGCATATAAAGGGCTATCGCTAATATTGAGGGAGAAGCTCCCAGAGATATCAGAAGATGCGATATTTTTAGGTGCTATTGCACATGATGCGCCTTATTACCTTGTTTCTAAGGTAAAAGACACTAAAGATTTTACTCAGGTTGCTGAATATCTACATGGTACTGATGGTGAAGATACATATGAGCCTATTCGCCGACTTTTTGAGAAAGTATCCTTAGCTCGTAAATCTGGAGATGAATATTCATTTACTTTAGGTTTTTTACTGGGGTTCCTCTCGCATCTTGTAACAGATTCTATATTCCATCCACCGATAATCTATCTAACCGGAGACTATTATGATCAGGATCCAGTTAAAGCTAATCATTCTCGGAGGAAGCATCGCGCGCTAGAAACCTCACTTGATAATCAGTTTGTAGGTGAAGATTCATATCCCACAATCAGCAAGGTATATTCGAGATTTATAGCTAAAGCTAAATCTCAGGAGCTCGAAGCGATTTATACAGCAATAACCCCTAATGGACTTGATATGATTAAATCAAGGAAAAATTGGGAGCTTTCCTTTCAGGTATTAGGATACCTACAGGTTGGATTTAGAAGTCGTATTTTTGGATCTTTACTAAAGATGTTTTGCAAAAAACACCCAACCTTATCCGAGTATGAGGCGTTATTTAATGCTAATCGCCGCAAAGTTACCCTCTCTATATCTCTTCCTTTCGAGTGGAGAGATCCACTATCTGGTTCAGAGCATAGGTCTAGTTGGAGTGATCTTATTAAAATTAGTGTAAACCGGACTCTCTTATTGTGGAGTGAGTTAATATCTTCATTGATTGACGAAGAGCAACCAGAGTTTCTTAAAGAGGTTGGACCATCTCTATCTTTCAACCTTCCTGGTATTAAGAGAGGTGCGGTTATATATACGACTGAAGGCGATAAAGAGTGGTGAAGTTATCTTTTCGGAGCAAGGAGTTGATCTCTGAATTTACGAAACTCTCTTCGATCTATAGTTCCAGGTGGTGTCCATCCTGAATCAGCAATTATCTCCTCTATGTTTCTGACACGCTCCTCCATTGACGGATAACGTGGATCCTTGAAAGAGGTCATGCCATAAGTATTAAGCAGAGAGATTCTCGCTAACCCGGGATCGTATCCTGCAGAGGCCATCAGGGAGACACCGAAATGATCTGCTTCTATCTCTGCGTTCTTACGATCTGACTCTGATGTTAATATGTGTCCTAACGCAGAGTGAGCAATTTCATGTGCAATAATAAATGCTAATTCCCCCTCAGTTCCAACTCTACGTATCATGCCTTTCGAGATTAAAATAATCCCTCTTGTTGGGGAGAGTGCAACGAGTTCCTCTGTATCTAGTAGAGCAAGCGATATATCTAGCTGCTCACCGCTCGCCATATAGTATGCGGTAAGTAGTCTCTCCTGAAGCATTCTTAGATACCAATTAAGATAAGGATCTTTAATTCTAGGGAATTCAGCTTGTAGTAGGAGACTATTCTTTTTGTCATCAGAAAGATTGGAAGACGACTCTGGCTGCAGGGGTGTACATCCACTTAGCAAGATAAGAATTAGGAACAAAATATTTAAACTAAACGAATATCTAACTAAGGAAGAGAATGATCGCATTAATAATTGCATAGAGACTTATACCATATACGGCTACTATATGAGGTGATGACTGCTATTAGATCGCATTAAAATAAACTGGATTAAAGGTAACATAAAGAGGGTTTTAGGTTTTGCCAGATCTAATACTCCACAGCTATTTATTATAATTCCACTCTTAGCTGGCATTTTGGTCCTTGGTAATTTTATTCAGAGAGCTACCTTAACTTACCTCTCACTAATAGCTCTCGCAATAATAGTAGTCCCTAATTTTTTACCTAGATCTTTAAAGTTATCGCTACTCTTAATTATAGTTGGTGCCCTATACCATTCCTACCTATTACCTCAGATCGATGGTCCTCTGCCTAGTTATGAAGACACTATTTTAGCTGTCGTAATCGCGGATCCTCGCTTTCCCAAGCCAGGATTAATCTCATTAGATCTGGAGATATTTAAAAGTCAAAATTTGGGAAATAGTTTCAGTAAGGGACTTAATAGGTCTTTCAAGTCTCGATGCTCAGCAATCTACCTCCCATGGAGAAATAGCATGGAGATCTCAAAGGGGAG